>JBNKEN010000371.1:0-8615 GCA_050288805.1 Pseudoalteromonas sp. | reverse complement strand
GCCACACAAGAAAACAAGTTTACCCGTTATGAATCCGAAACCTCGCGTCAAACGCAGCTCGCCACATAAAAAGTCAGGCCGCAAACCATCGACAAGCCGGAAACCACCGGTTTCTATAGAGCAGCGAAAGATTGTGCTGTTCAACAAGCCCTTTGACGTACTGTGCCAGTTCACCGACGGTGACGGACGCAAGACCCTCGCCGACTACATACCGGTCAAGGACATTTATGCGGCAGGCCGACTGGATCGCGACAGCGAAGGTCTGTTGCTGCTGACCAATTGCGGTAAGCTGCAAAACAAACTCACGTCTCCGGATAAAAAGACGGACAAATCATACTGGGTGCAGGTCGAAGGCATTCCAGATGAGGATGCGCTGGAATCCTTGCGTCGCGGCGTTACGCTTAAAGACGGCCCGACCCGGCCCGCCAAGGTTGAACGCATGGAATCGCCCGACGTTTGGCAACGCGTTCCCCCGATCAGGGAGCGTCAGTCTATTCCGACCTCCTGGCTCGCCATTACCATTTCCGAGGGAAGAAATCGGCAGGTTCGGCGCATGACCGCACACATCGGCTACCCGACACTTAGACTGATCCGCTACCGGATTGGCCCCTATACGCTAGACGGCCTGGACAACGGGGCTTACAAGGTACTGGAAGGAGCCATGATCCGTGCATAAACCCAATGTTACCGTGGCTGCGGTTGTGCGCTGTAATGAACATTATCTGTTTGTCGAGGAAATCGATAAACACACGGGCGAACGGGTTCTCAACCAGCCGGCCGGTCACCTTGAAGCAGCAGAGACATTGGCGCAGGCCGCCGAGCGAGAATTATTTGAAGAAACGGGTCTACGCCTTAGCCCTCAGGCACTCGTCGGTGTCTACAACCTATACGCATCGAACGGCGTGCATTACCTACGCTTTTGTTTTTACTTCGAAAGCCTCGCGTTAACAGACACCATGCCAAGGGATCCCGATATACTCGCCGCAAAATGGCTGACAAAGGAAGACGCAAAAAATCATCATACCCGCAGCGAACTGGTGCTCAGGTGCATCGAGGATAGCGAAAACCGCTCACTTCTGCCCTTGAATACCATCTTCGATCCTAAATAAGCGCAAGCAGATATCTTTAAGCATTGCCCCTTTGCGTGCTATACTACGCGCCTTTCCAAGTACGCTAAGCATTTTTTCGGTATTATGAGCGATAACAGTCAGATAAAAGTCATTGTCGGCATGTCCGGCGGCGTTGATTCCTCCGTTTCGGCCTACCTGCTAAAGCAGCAGGGCTATCAGGTCGAAGGCTTGTTTATGAAGAATTGGGAAGAGGACGATAATGACGAGTACTGCGCTGCCGCCGAAGACTTGAAGGACGCGCAGGCCGTATGTGACAAACTCGGTATCGAGCTGCATACGGTGAATTTTGCCGCAGAATACTGGGACAACGTATTCGAATACTTCCTTGCCGAATATAAGGCCGGCCGTACGCCGAACCCTGACATCATGTGTAACAAGGAAATCAAATTTAAGGCCTTTCTTGAGTTTGCAGCCGTTGCCCTCGGCGCCGATTACATCGCTACGGGTCATTATGTTCGTCGCGAAAAACGTGGCGACAAATTCGTTATGTGCCGCGGCGAGGACGACAACAAAGATCAAAGCTATTTCCTTTACACCCTGAGCCACGAGCATCTGGCGCAAACCCTTTTCCCTGTCGGGGAACTGCCAAAACCAGAGGTGCGCCGCATTGCAGAAGGACAAGGCCTGATCACACACGACAAGAAAGACAGTACCGGCATCTGCTTTATCGGCGAGCGTAAATTTAAAGATTTCCTGCAAAAGTTCCTTCCGGCGCAGCCCGGCAAAATCGAAGACACCGACGGCAATGTGGTCGGCGATCACGAAGGCCTGATGTACCACACGCTCGGCCAACGCAAGGGCCTGCTGATCGGCGGAATGAAAGAAGGCAGCGGTGAGCCCTGGTATGTTGTCGATAAAGATATCGAACGCAACGTATTGGTTGTGGGTCAGGGCAAAGATCACCCTCGCCTTTACAGCAACGGCCTCAACGCCAACCAATTACACTGGGTCGACCGCATCGGACCAAAAGGCACAACTCGCTGCACCGTCAAAACACGCTATCGCCAGCAAGACATTCCCTGTACCCTGCTGGTCGGTGAAGACGGAGTAGCTCGGGTGTTATTTGACGAGCCGCAAAAAGCCGTCACACCGGGCCAGTCCGCCGTGTTCTATGACGGCGAAGTATGCCTGGGCGGCGGGATCATCGATTCGGTGATCAAATAATGAACCAAGATCAGGTAATGGCCCTTGCCGCCATGTGCCAGGCCGCCACCCTGGTGCAAAAGATTGCCCACTATGGCCAATGTAACGAATTTGAACTGGACGTACTGCTGAAAAGCCTGACGGTGACGGATCCGGAAACTCCGGAAGCGGTGTATCAACAACGCAAAAACCTGCACACCGGCTATCAGGCGCTGGTCCAACAGCTCAGCAGCGGCCCGCAAAAAAGCGTCGAGCTGGTTAAGTACGTCGGTGGCATGGTCCAGTTGGAACGGCCCCTGGTAGGCAGCCCGCGAAGGCTCGAGGAACTCGCCCGCGGTATCGACGACATCAAGCGTCGCCTCAACCATTTCAGCGTTACCGACGACACGATTATCGCTTCATTCGCCGACCTCTATTCGTCGTTGATTAGCCCGCTCGGACACAGGATCCAGGTATTTGGCAAACCGGACTTATTGAAGCAACCGCCTATACAGAACAAAATACGCGCCCTGCTGCTGGCAGGTATTCGCAGCGCCGTGTTATGGCGTCAGCTGGGCGGTAAGCGGCGCCACTTTTTCTTCAGTAAGAGAAAGATTCTGGCGATAGCTAAATCGAATCTATAATTATCGTTCAAAAACCATACAATTTAGGAGTGAGTAATGGAGCTTTCAGCGTTAACCGCTATATCTCCGGTCGACGGCCGCTACGGCAGCAAGACCACTGAACTGAGAAGCATCTTCAGCGAATTTGGTCTTATCAAATACCGTGTTACCGTCGAAGTACGTTGGCTACAGGCATTGGCCGCAGCACAAGGCATCGAAGAAGTTCCAGCGTTCAGCGATGAAGCCAATGCCCTGCTTGATGCGATTGTAGACAATTTCTCGGAAGCAGATGCGGCGCGCGTGAAAGAAATCGAGCGCACCACCAATCACGACGTAAAAGCGGTCGAATACCTGCTGAAAGAAAAAGTCGCCGGTAACGCCGAGCTCAACGCCGTCAACGAATTCATTCACTTTGCCTGTACCTCAGAAGACATCAACAACCTGTCTCACGGTTTGATGCTTACCGAAGCACGCGACAAGGTGCTGCTGCCCTACTGCGACCAGTTGCTGGATGCCATTAAGGCGTTGGCGTTCGAATACAAAGCCATTCCTATGATGACCCGCACCCACGGCCAGCCAGCGACGCCTTCGACCATGGGCAAGGAATTTGCCAACGTTTATATGCGACTCAAGCGTCAGCGCGACCAAATCGCCGCGGTCGACATGCTCGGCAAGATTAACGGCGCCGTAGGCAACTACAACGCGCACCTGAGCGCCTACCCCGACTATGACTGGCACACGCACTCAGAAAAGTTTGTCACCAGCCTGGGCCTCAGCTGGAATGCCTATACCACACAGATCGAACCGCATGATTACATCGCCGAGCTGTTTGACGCCATTGCGCGCTTCAATACCATCTTGATCGACTTCGACCGTGACGTGTGGGGCTATATCGCCCTTAACCATTTCAAACAGAAGACCATCGCCGGCGAAATCGGTTCTTCAACCATGCCGCACAAGGTTAACCCCATCGATTTCGAAAACTCCGAGGGTAACCTGGGGCTGGCCAACGCCATTTTCGCTCACCTGGCGCAAAAACTGCCGGTTTCACGCTGGCAGCGCGACCTGACCGACTCGACGGTACTGCGTAACCTGGGCGTTGGCATGGGTTACACCCTGATCGCCTATCAGGCCACGCTCAAGGGCGTCAGCAAGCTGGAAGTCAACGAAGCGCGTCTGCTTGAAGAGCTCGACCAGAACTGGGAACTGCTGGCAGAACCTATTCAAACCGTGATGCGTAAATACGCCATCGAAAAGCCTTATGAAAAACTCAAAGAGCTGACTCGCGGCAAGCGCGTCAATCAACAGATCATGGCGGACTTTATCGACGGTCTGGCGCTGCCGGATGCAGTTAAGGCGGAAATGAAAAAGATGACGCCAGCCAGTTACATTGGCCGGGCCATCGAGTTCGTAAACGACCTGGCTTAAGCCATTCGGTAAAAAAGCGAAAGGTCCCCTTTCGCTTTTTTTACGCCTGAACTCCCGCTTCGCCAAACTCTGTTTCACTTTCTATATTCCATAACATAACGGTTGCTATTCATGTACCAGTTAGACATCAACGGCATGTTGCCGGAACAATTTCTTGAAGCCTATTGGCAGCAAAAGCCGCTGCTTATCAAGAACGGATTCAAAGACTTTCAAGACCCCCTGGACGCAGATGAACTGGCCGGGCTGGCTATGGAAGAAGGCGTAGAATCGCGCATCGTCACCAACAAAAACGACAACTGGGAAACGTTTCACGGCCCGTTTGAAGACTTTGCAGCTCTCGGCGAAACCGAATCCACGCTACTGGTCCAGGCTGTCGACCATTGGCACCCTGAGGCTGCTCAACTGTTGGCGCCTTTTCGCTTTATCCCCAACTGGCGTATCGATGACCTGATGGTTAGTTTTTCCACTCCGGGCGGAGGCGTCGGCCCTCACCTTGATCAATACGATGTGTTTATTATTCAAGGCCAGGGAAAGCGTCGCTGGCGCGTGGGCTTACCCAATCCCGCATTAAAGCAGTTTGCCCGTAACAGCAGCTTATTGCAGGTAGAACAGTTTGATGCCGTGATCGATGCCGAGCTTGAACCCGGAGATATCCTGTATATTCCGCCGGGCTGCCCCCACGAAGGTTATGCCATTGAGAACGCGCTGAATTATTCGGTGGGTTTCCGGGCTCCAAACCAGACGGACCTTATCTCCAATTTTGCGGACTACCTGATCGACCATGAACTTGGTCGCAGCCGTTACTCTGATCCCAAGCTGTCGCTACGCGCTTCCAGAGGTGAAATCACCGCCCGGGAAAGAGACAATATCCGTGAACTGATGCAAGGGGTACTTAACGACGACGAGTTGTTCAGCCGTTGGGCCGGCGATTACCTGTCGGCACCGAAACATGAAATGGACACACTGCCTGCCGATCCGCCCTATAACGAGGCGCAGGTTGAAGCGCTGCTGGAGAGCGATGAATATTTATATAAGGTCGGCGGTTTACGAGCTGTATATCAGGTCGTCGACGACATTCTGGTATTCAGTTGTTACGGCGCCAGTTTCGATTTACCGCTTTGCGATCTGGAAAATGTAAAAAAACTCACAGACTTAGACAGCACGACCGGAAATTCCTTAAAAAGTTCAAAAAGCAGTTTATTATTTGTGCAATGCTTGACTACACTTTTGAATGAGGGGTTATGGTTTACGGAATGAGGTGCTTTCATGGCATTCCAGGTGCGTCGAGTAGACTGGGCGGGAAACGCCCAGCAGTTGCGAACGATCAGAGAAAAAGTCTTTGTATTTGAATTAAATATTCCAAAACGGATTGAATTCGACCAGTTTGACTTATCCGCCACACATGTCCTTATTCTTGATGATAAGGACAACCCCATAGCAACCGGCCGTCTTTGCAAGGACGGCCTGCTCGGCAGAATCGCCGTTCTGCCTCCCTACCGTACCCGCGAAGTCTATAAAATGCTGCTCAACTACCTGGTTGAGGTCGCCAAACAGGAAGGAATTGGTGAAGTCTGCATTAACTGCATTCTGAACGAAGTAGACAGGTTTTTAGCCAAGGGGTTTGTACAGCAGGGGCATGTTTTTATGGAAGCGGGCATTCCGCGAATGCGACTGAAATGCCCGGTTCAACAGTTTGATTCAGAACCCTTTACGATGGTTCATTAACCCACAGTTCGTCTTTCTCATAAACCTCATAAAGACCGTGCGCTCGCCTGATCAGCAGGTTCGCGAAATCGAGCTGAGTTTTATCTCTGATCCCCGCATTGACGATTTGATCGGCCTTCAGCTGCCATTGCAGAGAAAAATAACGCAGTGCTTCGCGTGCATTGCTAGCCGCAGTTACTTCAACGTGATCGGTCGGCAAACGTCCGGTGATCACCCAATACGTTTTTCCGTCCTGCGCTTTCAACTTCCACACGGCGCACAGAGGTGCCAAATAACGGCTGTCTTTTTCGACCACAGTGTGGGGAATAATGCCTTTTTCGGCCAGGTGCTTTTGGGCGTTCTGGAAACATTCCCTTTGCCACTGTTGGGTATATTGTTCTCTTTCTTGTTCTGTTAATGGCGTTACTTGTTGTTCCATGATTATTTACTCTTGTACTGCAATTGCGTAACACTTTACGGATTCTGAAGAGCCGGTGCAAGCACTTAACCGAAAGTAATCGTGTTGGTTAGAAATGTGAGCCGGGCTCTGATAAAAACGCCAGCTCTTCTTGGCTTGATTGCCTGCCCAATATTTTATTTCGATGAGGGTATCGTCCGAAACGATCGATTATTCGCTTATGCGCCAGTTCGTAATCCAGATTTGGCAACCCGTTGAACAGCGCAACGGCAGTTTGATGGATCGCCGCCGATTCACTATGCATATAGGGCATGTAGAAAAACACGCGTTTGCGTGGCTCAAGCACCTTATCGTATCCCCGGGAGACAGCCCACTGCGCCAAGGCTAGCGCCTGAGCATCCTGGCCAAACGCCCTTGGCGTGCCACGATAGATATTGCGCGAAAATTGACCCAGTAAGATAATCTCAGCCAATGCCCCTTCCGGGTGACTTCGCCAATCATAAAACTCGCCTGCTACGGCTCTTAACAGCTGAGTTTCAAACCTGTCCCGAATCAATTGGTCCGTTGCATCTGAGGCCTTGTACCAGGCCGATTCACCGAGTTCCTCAAACCAAAATTTAATCACCTCAGCGAAAACCATTTCTCTCCTCCTACCCGTTACCCAGGGCTTTGGCAGGATCTACACGGGTTGCCTGCCACGCCGGATAAACCGTGGCCACAACGGCAAGAATAAGTGTGATGGCAAGGGTAGAAACCACGTCTTCTACAACCAGCTTGGTCGGCAGAAAATCGATAAAGTACACACCCGCCAGCACGTTGTGCCCGCTTAACGCAGTCCACCACTCGAACAGCGAACTGATGTTAAGCGCCAGCAACACACCGAATAAGGTGCCAAGTAACATCCCGACTCCCGCTTGGGTCAGCCCCTGTAATACAAAGGTCATGACGATGGTGCTGTCTTTGGCGCCCATGGTCTTTAATATCGCGATATCGGCCTGCTTGTCCTTTACTTCCATTACCAGCGACGACACGATATTGAAGCTCGCCACGGCGATGATCAGCACAACAACCAGATAAACAATGGTTCGCACCATCTGAATGTCCTGATACAGGTTGCCCTGACTGCGGAACCAGCTGGAAACATAGACGTAATCGCTAAGGGTATGGCCCAACTGCATGGCCATGGCCTGGGCGTTATAAACGTCAGAAACCGATACCCTGAGCCCGGTCACCTGGTCGGGGTTCAGGCCTAAAATAGTTTGCGCTCGCTGTAGATTGATAAAACCGGCGGATTTATCCATCGGGCCGCCGGTATTAATCAGCGAAACGACGCGAAAGTGCGCCTTTTTAGGTGGCAACAGGCCACCATCCTTGTGATTGACTTGCGGGATCAGCAGCGTGACCGAGTCGCCAATTTTTGCACCGACAGATTCGGCAACGTCTTTCCCTAGAATGATGCCGGTTTCGTCAAGGGAAGCGAGATGTTGCCCCTCGAGGTAGCTGTCGAGCGACGACACGCTCGCTTCCTGCACCACGTCTATCCCCCTCAGTTCCAGCGCTTTCAGCGTCGCCTTAAATTGCACCATACCGTTGGTGGCGATAAAAGGTGCGGTCCCGCTTACCCCCGGTTGTCCACGCAGATGGGCGACTTTTTCCGGCCATTTACCGATCGGCTGACCGGCTGCCGTGAATTCGATATGGGGCGTTACGGCCAACAAACGCTCTACCAGCTGCTGTTGAAACCCGTTCACCACGGAAAGCGCCAGAATAAGCACGCTGACCCCGAGTAAAATACCCAAGGTGGACGACTTGGCGATAAACCCCATAAATCCGCTGCGTTGACTGCTGTTGCGAAAGCGTCTGGAGATAAACAGGCTTAAACGCATGGCGCCATTTCCGCATGTGACGTAAGCCTGAGAACACCGTCATCCAAGGTCGCCACATCCCCGAGGCTCGCGGCCAGTTCAAGATCGTGGGTGACTATTACAAAGCTGGTGTTAAGCGATTTATTGAGTTCCCGGATCAACGTATAGATGTTGGCGGCATTGTGTTTATCTAGGTTTCCCGTCGGTTCATCGGCCAATACCAAGGCCGGTTCAGTCACCAGCGCACGGGCAATGGCAACGCGTTGACGCTCGCCACCGGAGAGTTCTGCGGGCGTATGTCCCGCCCGATGCGCAAGCCCGACCC
>JBNKEN010000370.1:0-5666 GCA_050288805.1 Pseudoalteromonas sp. | reverse complement strand
CTGAGCCGCGACATCGCGGGCCTGATCCTGCTCACCGCAACGCCGGACCAGCTCGGCCACCAAAGCCATTTCGCGCGCCTTAAACTGCTCGATCCTGACCGTTTTTACGATTACGACGCCTTTGTCGAGGAAGAAAGCCATTACAAGGACGTCGCCGATGCGGCCAATCAGCTGATCCAGCAAGAAGCCCTGTCACAGGATGCGAAAGGCATACTGACGCAGCTGCTGAAAGAAACCGACATCGCTGAGCTGTTGGCCCGGGCCGAAACGGGCGACGAAAACGCGCGCCACGAAATACTGACCATGCTGCTGGATCGCCACGGCACCGGCCGCATTCTGTTTCGCAACAGCCGCAGCGGCATCAAAGGGTTTCCCGGCCGGGAACTGCACAGCTACCCGATGCCCCTGCCGAAGCAATACCAGACCGCCATTTCCGTGCTCGGAAACCTGAGCAACAGCGGCAATGCAGAACTCAGCGCCCGTCGCGCCCTGTTCCCGGAAAAAATCTTCCAGGAGTTCGAGGACGAATCCGCCAGCTGGACCCGTTTCGACCCGCGGGTAGACTGGCTTATCGACACCCTGCTCGGCCTGAAACTGGAAAAGGTGCTGGTGATCTGCGCCAAGGCGGAAACCGCCCTGAGCCTGGAACAGGCGCTGCGCGAACGCGAAGCGATCAAGGCGGCGGTATTCCACGAAGGCATGAGCATCATAGAACGCGACCGGGCGGCCGCTTATTTTGCCGACAGCGACAACGCCGCACAGGTGCTGCTGTGCTCGGAAATCGGTTCCGAGGGCCGTAACTTCCAGTTCGCCCATCACTTGGTGCTGTTCGATCTGCCGCTCAACCCGGATCTGCTGGAACAGCGTATCGGGCGCCTCGACCGTATCGGGCAAAGCCAGAACGTGAAGATCCATGTGCCCTATTTCGCCGACACCGCCCAGCAGGTCTTGCTGCGCTGGTATCACGAAGCATTGAATGCATTCGAGCAAACCTCCACCACGGGACAACTGCTGTATTCCGAATTTTCCGAGCGCCTTCTGGCCCTGCTTAGCGAGCACGGCGGCGACGCTCAGGCATTGGAAACCCTGATCGACGAAGTCGCGACAAAGAATGCGGCGTTGAAACAACAAATGGAAAACGGCCGCGATCGCCTACTGGAACTGCATTCCGGCGGCCAGGGCCGCGCCCTTCAACTGGCCGAAGAAATCGCCGAGGTCGACGACCAGGTCGAACTGCCCGGTTACATGATCAACGTGTTCGACATCTGGGGCGTCAACCAGGAAGACAAGGGTGAAAACACCATCATTCTGAAACCCAGCGAACACATGCTCGGCGCCTCTTTCCCCGGACTACACAACGACGACGGCATTACCGTAACTTTCGACCGCGATACCGCCCTGTCTCAGGAAGACGTACAGTTCATCAGCTGGGATCACCCCATGGTGGAAGGCGCCATGGAAATGATCTGCAACGACGACTTCGGCACCGCATCCGTGGCCTTGCTGAAAAACAACAAGCTGCCGGCGGGCACCTTTTTTGTTGAGCTGATCTTTATCGCCGAGGCGATGGCGCCGAAATCCCTGCAACTGGGCCGTTTCCTGCCGCCCACGCCGGTGCGCATGTTGATGGACAAGGGAGGCAACAACCTCGCCGCGAACGTCGCGTTTGACGCCTTCAACCAGCAGCTTTCCGCCGTCGGTCGCCAGACCGCCAGCAAGCTGGCCAATGCACTGCAAAGCGCCATTCACCCCCTGATTGGTAAAGCCACCGATTTGGCGGGCGAGCAAATGGCGACCATCAGGCAACAGGCCATGGTGAAAATGCAGGATGTGATGCAGGCCGAACTGGAGCGCATGAAGGCGCTGAAGCAAATCAACCCGAACATTCGCGACGAAGAACTGGCATTTTTTGAGCGCCAGAGCGAAGAACTTGCGGATTACATCGACAAGGCCCAATTGAAACTCGATGCGATCCGTTTGATCGTTGTCAGCAACTAAACATTTCTCTAGAATGGCCGACCGAAAATGCCTGGAGGTCGGCCATGTTACTTCACTATGCTCCCCCGATGGAGCCCTATCTTGAGATCCTGTACCGGGATGACTACCTGCTGATCGTCAACAAACCCAGTGGCCTGCTGACCGTGCCGGGCAAAGATCCCAAACATGCCGACAGCCTGATCAACCGCGTCAACACCGTACTGCCCGACGCCCGCATCGTCCATCGTTTGGATATGGCGACCTCAGGCGTGCTGTGCCTGGCCATGAACAGGGAAGCGCACCGCAACTTGTCGATTCAGTTTCAGGAGCGTAAAACCGCCAAACGCTATATCGCCCGCATTTGGGGAAGGCTCGGCAAAGAGAGCGGCTCGGTCGATTTGCCGCTGTGCTGCGACTGGCCAAACCGACCCAAGCAAATGGTTGATTTTGAGCGAGGCAAGCCCTCACTGACTCACTGGCAGGTAACGGATTATGAAGAACAGGCAACCCGGGTATCCCTGACTCCCGTCACCGGGCGCTCCCACCAGCTCCGGGTACATATGCTGTCGATCGGGCACCCGATCCTCGGCGACCGCCTGTATGCAAACGATGAGGCCCTGAGTGCGGCCTCCCGCCTGCAATTGCATGCCGAATGGCTGGCGCTGCGGCACCCTAAAAGCGGCGAACAGCTTGAATTCTTGGCACCTTCCCCCTTCTAGGCCGTTAAACTTATCGAGCGCCCGGCCGATAAAAGACGAAAGCATTTTATTTCATGGTGTTATGGCGGGATTTAAAGATAAGTTAAGGAACTTGGCCGGTGTCTTTATGCTCGCGGCCGCGCCGTGTGTGGTGGCCGCCGAGAACGCTGCAAACATCTGGCAGAATGAAGACCTTTACCATTACCTGCCTTCCGACGAAATTAAACCCTTGCTGGCCGGTGAGGATGAATTTCTTACCCTGTATCGCCCGCACAGCGCTGCGATTCAGCGCGGCGTGATGCTGCTGGTGCCGGATCTGATGAAGCCCCCCGCCGGCAACGGCGACCTGGATTTTTTCAGAAAACACTTCAACGATCTTGGCTACGCGACCCTGGCCCTGACGGCGCCGGGCATGCCCGACGTGAAGCAAGAAGCACAGGCGAGCGCAGAGGAAACCGGCGGCACAACACAAACGGAAAAAGCCACGGCCCCGGTGGAACCGCGTTTCAGCGACGCACAACTGGATGACGCCAGGCTTGCACTGAGACAACGTTTTGTTTCGGCCTACCAGGTTGCCGCCGAAGAGGGCGGGCAGATCATTCTGCTGGCCGAAGGGGCCAGCGCGGCCCTGTTGTTGGAATATTTTTCCACCTTGCCCGCAGAAGCTCCGCAGGCCATCATCAGCATCAGCGCCGCTTTGCCGAACTTCCGGCGTAACAACCAGCTGGCCGCCAGCATTTCGCTGGTCGCCCCGGCCTTACTGGATCTCTATTTCGCGATGGATAATCCGGCGGTGTCACATTCCCGCGAGGAACGGCTGCGCTGGGTGAGAAAAAATCATAAATACGATTACCGCCAGCGCCAGTTGTTCGGAGCACCCGACGCCCGGGAACAACATCTCAGAATGGCGAAAGAGATCTACGGTTTTCTGCGCAGTCTTTAGGCGGATTTTTTCAGGTACTCGTAGGCGGCCTGAATATCCTGACTCTTTTGTTTTGCCACCTGCATCATATGTTCGGGCAGGCCTTGCGAAACCAATTTATCCGGATGGTGTTGCGCCATCAGCTTACGGTAGGCCCGTTTAATGGCCTTGGCATCGGCATCCGCGCCCAGTCCCAACACCTCCAGCGCACGTTGCCGTCCCATGCCGTTAGACGATGGAGCGCTGCGCCCGGTACCTTGATGGCGGTTTTGTTCTTCAAAACGCTGGCGGCGGAAATTGAACTCGGCCTGAAAGCGCTTCAGCATAAATTCGAACTGGGGACGGGAAATACCCAACTGTTTGCTCACCTGTTGCAGTAAGGCTCTTTCCTGACTGGCCAGGTGCCCGTCGCAAAACGCCATCTGGATCTGGATTTCCAAAAACAGCTGCAACAGATCGAAGCGTCCGGCGAAACGCTCACGAAAATCACGTAAGGTCTGCCTCAGGGAAAAATCTTCCGCCTTACCGGCGCGAAAGGCGTCCTGGGCCTCGCGTTTTTCCGATGCGCTGAGTCCCATTTCATCCATAAAGGCGCTGGCCGCCTTGATATGAATCTCATTGACTCGGCCGTTGGACTTCGCAATGTGTCCCATCACCGCAAAACAGCTGGAAAAAAACAAGGCCTGACGTTCACTGACATCACTGCCGCCGAACATCCCCTGAAAACCGCCGGCACGTTCGAAATCCTGCTTGAGACTGCGATCGAACATATGGCCGAGATAAAAACCAAGGATCGCCCCGAGCCACCGCCCGAACATAAAGCCAAACAAGGTTCCGAGTACTTTACCCCACATGTGCTGCCATCTCATTCAGTTGTTGCAAACGTTCGGGGGTACCTATGTCCCACCATTGCCCCAGATACAGCTCGGTCGACAGTTTTCCCTCCCCGAGTGCGCTGCGCAACAGCGGCCCGAGCGCAATAAAGCCCGCTTCCATACTGGCGAAAAAGTCCTTGTGATACAAGGCAATTCCGGCAAACGTATAGTTTTGCTGAGGCGCTTGTGCCAGCGCCAGCGGAAAGTCACCGGTGGGATTATGCGGCGGGTTCTCCACCATCACCAAATGCCCTTCCCCGGGCATCAGATGCAGCAAGGTCAGGGAGTGAAAGTCGTAGTCGCAGAATATGTCCCCGTTGACCACCACAAAGGTCTCGCCGAGTTTTGCCAGCGCCTTGATGATGCCGCCGGCGGTTTCCAGCCCGCCCTCGGGCTCCTGGCTGTACTCGATGCTTACTCCGAAGTCCGCACCATCACCGAAATAAGCGCGGATTTTATCTCCGCACCAGGCCAGGTTGATCACCAGCTCGGTGATCCCCGCACTTTTCAGGGCTTCGATATGGTATTGCAACAGCGGCTTGCCGGCGATGGTCAGCATAGGTTTTGGAATATCGGCGGTCAGCGGCATCATGCGTTTACCCCGCCCGGCGGCCAGGATCATCGCCTTCATGGGCACAGCGTCTCCCTGACATCGGGTAACAGACTGCGGACCCAGCTCGCGAGCGCCGCCAGTTCAGGGTACCCATCAGCCACCTCGGTTACATAATCCAGGGTCGGCAAAATATGCGGCAGGTAGCCCTGCTTGCCGTCGCGTAAATTCAACCGGCAGAAGATCCCGGCCGCCTTCAGGTGGCGCTGGATCCCGGTCAGGTCAAACCAACGGCGAAAGATCTCGAAATCTGCGTCGCCGAGCAAACCTGCGCCCTGCAACCGTTCGAAACCGTAGCGTAATAATAAGGAAAATTCGCCCTCTGGCAGGCGAACATAACAATCGCGCAACAGCGATACCAGATCGTAGCTGACCGGCCCCTGGACCGCGTCCTGGTAATCGATCACAGCCCAACCCTGCGCTGTTTTCATCAGGTTACGGCTGTGAAAATCCCGGTGCATGGTGACCTTAGGTTGAGCCGCGATGTTCTCGACCAGAATTTTACAGGCGCCTTCCCACACCCGGACCTCATCCACACTAAGTTCGTGTGATAACAGCCCTTCCACCAACCATTCCCTGAAGAT
>JBNKEN010000369.1:0-10143 GCA_050288805.1 Pseudoalteromonas sp. | reverse complement strand
GTCTTTGATTGGCGCCATCGGCGCCGGTCTGACGGTGGGCCTGCAAAAGGGCGGGGTATTGTTAAGTTTATTGGTGTTGCCGCTTTATATTCCGGTGTTGATTTTCGCAACCTCGGCCATCGACACCGCCGGCATGGAACTGGCGTACAGCGGCCAACTGGCCGTGCTCGGTGCTATGTTGGCGGTTGCCCTGGTGGCGGCACCTTTTGCCATATCTTCAGCTTTAAAAGTGAGTGTTAATTAGTTATGTGGAAGTGGTTACATCCCTACGCCAAGGCGGAAAGCGCCTACCGCTTATGTAACACCTTGATCCCGTATTTCGCGGTGGTGGCCGTTATCGGCATGCTGCTGGGATGGGTCTGGGGTCTTGCCTATGCGCCGGCGGATTATCAGCAAAAAGACAGTTACCGGATTATTTTCATTCACGTGCCCGCGGCGATCTTGTCGATGGGCGCCTATTCATCCATGGCCATTGCCGCCTTTATCGCCCTGGTCTGGCAGATCCGCAACGCCGAACTCGCGGTGATTGCCATTGCCCCGGTGGGCGCCGCCATGACGGTGATAGCGCTGTTGACCGGCGCCGCCTGGGGTAAACCCATGTGGGGTGCCTGGTGGGTGTGGGATGCAAGGCTCACCTCCGAGCTGATCCTGCTGTTTTTGTACCTCGGCGTTATTTCCCTGTATCAGGCCTTTGAGGACAAAAGCTCGGCGGCGCGCGCCGCGTCTATTCTGGCGCTGGTCGGCGTGATCAACCTGCCGATCATCCACTACTCGGTGGAATGGTGGAACACCCTGCATCAGGGCGCCACCATCACCAAATTCGACACCAAGGCGATCGACGCGAGCATGCTGTGGCCCCTGCTGGTCAACATTGCCGCCTTCGCCGGGTTCGTCGGCTGGGTTGCGCTGATCCGCCTTAAAAACGAGATCCTGCAGCGGGAAAAACACCGCCCCTGGGTAAAACAACTGGTGAGCGGAGAGCAAGATGCAGTTTGAAACACTTTCTGATTTTTTCGCCATGGGCGGCTACGGCTTTTACGTCTGGCTGAGCTTTGGCAGCACCGCCGCCATCATGGCGGGCATCTGGTGGAGCTCTCGACGTGCTCACCGCAACACATTGAAAGAAGTGGAAAAGCAGATCCGGCGTGAGGCGAGGATCAAGCAGGCACAAGAGGAGCAACAAGGCGCATGAACCCGAGACGTAAAAAACGCATGTTAACCCTGCTGGCGATCGTGTTCGGTCTGGGCGCGGCTACCAGCCT
The DNA here is from genome assembly GCA_050288805.1 of Pseudoalteromonas sp. Lineage (GTDB taxonomy): Bacteria > Pseudomonadota > Gammaproteobacteria > Enterobacterales > Alteromonadaceae > Pseudoalteromonas. Next base: position 8,881 of record JBNKEN010000369.1, on the reverse strand, counting down.
GGTGCTCTACGCCCTGCAGGAAAACATCAATCTTTTCTACACCCCGAGCGAGCTGATCGACGGCAAAGGCCCGGAAAAACAAAAACCCTATGTGGGACAAAAGCTGCGTATCGGCGGCATGGTGGTGCCCGGCTCCGTGGTGCGGGATGCAAATTCGCTGGCGGTGGAATTCAAGCTGGTCGACACCGGCCCGCTGGTGACCGTGAGCTATCAGGGAATTTTGCCCGACCTGTTCCGTGAGGGGCAGGGGATAGTCGCCCAGGGTACCCTGGTCGCGCCGGATAAGATCGAGGCGTTCGAGGTGCTGGCCAAGCACGACGAGCAATACATGCCGCCGGAAGTGGCCGAAGCGGTGAAGGGCATCAAGCACGAAAAGCCCCAATACAACGGCGGTGGCAGCAACTGATATGATCCCTGAACTCGGTTATTTTTCACTGACTTTGGCCATGGCGCTGTGCGTGCTGTTGTGCCTGTTCCCTTTGTGGGGCGCGGCCACCGGCAACCTGCGCCTGATGCGCGCCGCGCCGTCGCTGGCCGTGGGCCAGCTGGTGTTTGTGGTGCTGTCGTTTGCCGCCCTGGTTTACGCCAGCCTCACCGATGACTTTACCGTGGCCTACGTGGCGCGCCATTCGAGCAGCACGCTCCCTTGGTATTATAAAATTACCTCGACCTGGGGCGGTCACGAGGGCGCCATTTTGCTGTGGCTGCTGATGCAGTCGGCTTGGACCGCTGCGGTGGCCCTGATGTCGCGTTCGCTGCCCTGGCTGTTGCGTGCCCGCGTGCTCGGCGTGCTCGGGTTTTTGGCGGTCGGCTTTATGCTTTACACCCTCTTGATGTCGAGCCCGTTCGAACGCCTGTTGCCGTATTTCCCCGTTGAAGGACGAGATCTCAACCCGCTGCTTCAGGACCCGGGCATGATCATTCATCCGCCCTTGTTGTACATGGGCTACGTGGGTCTTTCCGTGGCCTTTGCCTTTGCCATTGCGGCGTTGATGACCGGTAAGCTGGACAATGTCTGGGCCAAGTGGTCGCGCCCGTGGACCATGGCGGCGTGGGGATTTCTGACCCTCGGCATCACCATCGGCAGCTGGTGGGCCTACAGCGAACTCGGCTGGGGCGGCTGGTGGTTCTGGGACCCGGTAGAAAACGCCTCACTGATGCCCTGGTTGGTGGCTACGGCGCTGCTGCATTCGCTGGCGGTGACGGAAAAGCGCGGGATCTTCAAGTCCTGGACCGTGTTGTTGGCCATCGCGGCATTTTCGTTGAGCCTGCTCGGCACCTTTATCGTCCGTTCCGGCGTGCTGGTGTCGGTGCATGCGTTCGCCTCCGATCCTAAGCGCGGCCTGTTTATTCTGGCGTTTTTGGCGATCGTCGTGGGCGGCAGCCTGACCCTGTATGCGCTGCGCGCCGGTGTGGTCAGCAGCGAAGGGCGTTATCGCCTGTTTTCGCGCGAAGTATCGCTGTGGCTCAACAACATACTGCTGATTGTAGCGACCCTGGTGGTGCTGCTCGGTACCCTGTTGCCCATGGTGCATAAGGAACTGGGGCTGGGCTCCATCTCTATCGGTCAGCCGTTCTTTAACCAGATGTTTTCCATCATTCTGGTGCCCTTTGCGATCCTGATGGGCATCGGGCCCCTGTTGCGTTGGAAGCAGAACAAGCCAAGCATCCTTTTCAATAAATTTGCCCTGGCCATGGTGATAAGCCTGATTGCCGGCGCCAGCTGGTTGTACGGCAGCTATGACGAGGTGCAGCCGATAACGCTGGTGGCCGTGGTACTGGCCATCTGGATAGTGCTCACCACCTGCTGGGACGTACTGCAAAAAGCCCAGCTCGCGGACACCCTGCTGAAGGGCCTGAAACGCCAAGGCACCAGCTATTGGGCCATGGTGCTGGGCCATACGGGCCTGGCGTTTGTCATCGCCGGCGTGGCGCTGACGTCGGCCTATTCGGTCGAGCGCGACGTACGCATGAATCCGGGCGAAGTGGTGCAGCTTAACGAATACAGCTATCGCTTTGAGGGCGTGAACACCATCAAGGGGCCGAACTATACCGGTCACGCGGGCGAGGTGAGCGTCAGCAAGGACGGAAATCCCGTGACCGTGCTGCACGCCGAAAAGCGCCGTTACACTATCGGCATGCAGTTTATGACCGAAGCGGCGGTGGACGCCGGGTTTACCCGGGATCTCTACCTGGCGCTCGGCGAACAGCTCGATAACGGCGCCTGGTCGCTGCGTATTTACCACAAACCGTTTGTACGTTGGCTGTGGTTCGGCGGTCTGCTGATAGCCTTGGCCGGATTCATGATTCTATTTGATAAGCGATATCGCCGCGGCGAGAAATCGTCTGCGTCGGGAGTAATGGCATGAAGCGAAATCTGGTAACCCTGATCCCCTTACTGATCTTTGTTCTGTTGTGCGGTTTTTTATATCAGGGTCTGTACGGTAACCCGCGCGAAATCGAGAGCGTGCGTATCGGTAAGCCCATGCCTGCCTTTAAGCTGCCCGATTTGATGGCCGACGGCACACAGTGGCGCGAGACGGATCTGAACGGTGAACCTTACCTGCTCAACGTATGGGGCACCTGGTGCCCGACCTGTCTGGCGGAGCTCGGCTACCTGACCGAACTGAAACAGCAGGGCGTTAAAATCGTCGGGCTCTATTACGAGCAGGGTTTTGATCCCGATTTTGACGACAGTTTCGACATCAAGGCTCTGCGCACAGAGGTTAACGAGATGCTGAACCGGGCCGGTAACCCCTATGCCTTCAATATTCTGGATCTTAAGCGCGAACTGGCGCTCGATCTCGGCGTTACCGGGGCGCCGGAAACCTTTCTGGTGGATGCCAAGGGCACGGTGCTGCTGCATCATGTCGGCGACATCAACCCGCGGGTGTGGCGCGCCAAGTTTGCGCCCTTGATGCAGGAGGTCGCACCATGAGGCTGTTTATTCTGTTGTGCCTGATCTTCGCGCCCGCCCTGTACGCGGTGGAAGACAAATACGAGTTCAACAGTGCCGAACAGTCGGTGCTGTTTGCCGAACTGGGCCAGGAATTGCGCTGCCCTAAATGTCAGAACCAGAACATTGCCGATTCCGATGCGGTTGTAGCGCGGGATTTGCGCGAAAAGGTGCATGATCTGGTGCTCGAAGGCAAATCCAAGCAGGAAATCATCGACTACATGGTCGACCGCTACGGCTACTTTGTTCATTACAAACCGCCGGTCACCGCCGCCACCATTATTTTATGGTTGTTGCCGGTAGCCATCGTGCTGTTGGGGCTCGGTTTTATTTTGCTCAGGCAAAAGCGCGCCGCACGGCGTGAGAGCTGGAGCGAGCAGGATGAAATCCGCTTGAACGAACTGATCGCCCGTTATAACAAGAAGGAGCAGGGACAGTGACACTAATGTGGTTGAGTTTTGCCCTGCTGGCGCTGGTAGCGCTCTTGTTTGTGGTGGTGCCTTTTTTACGCAAGGAAACGCCCCTGCCGGCAGACGACGGCAGCAACGCCGAGCTGGTTGACATCTACCTGTTAAGGCGTGGCGAGCTGGAAGAAGAGAAGAACAACGGACGCATCGAGCAAGGTGCGTTCGATGACTCTGTGATTGAACTGAAGCGTCGTCTGCTGAATGAGCTGGCGCCGGAAAAATCCCTTACCAGCAGCGGCAGCGGCAAACTGATGGCGTTGACCGGCGCCCTGTTCCTGCTCGCCGGCAGCGGCGTATTTTACACCTTTACCGGCAGCCAGGCGCAACTGAGCGCGTGGGAGAGGGCGATGCAGGAGTTGCCCGAACTCGGCAAGAAGGCGGTGATGCAGAGCAATGAGCCGCTCAGTGCCAACGAGTTACAGGCGCTGACCTTGGGCCTTAGAACCAAACTGGCGGAAAACGGCGACGACGAGGTTGCCTGGATGATGCTGGGCCGGGTCGCCATGATGCTGAACGACTTTGAAATGGCGATGCAGGCGTTTGATAAGGCGCTCGCGATGAACCCGGACAACCTGAACGTCAAGCTCAGCTACGCCCAGACGCTGCTGATTCAAGGATCCGACGATGCCATGCGCCGGGCCGGGGGACTGTTGTCCGAGGTGTTGCGGGTACAACCGAATAACCTGGATGCGATCTCCATGCTGGCGCTTATTGCATACGAGCGCAAGGATTGGGCGGAAGCCAAAGCGGCCTTCAGCATGATCCGGGCGACGATGGATCAAAGCGACCCGCGTTACGCTATGATTAGCGAGCGCATTGCAGAAATAGACGGACGCATTGCCCAGGCCTCGCCTCAAACCGAGAGCGGCGGTGGCGTCGGTTTTACTGTCAATGTCACTCTGGCTGAAGCGCTAGTGGATAAACTGCCGCAAAACGGCACCCTGTTTATCTTTGCCCGTGCCGTCAACGGACCGCGGATGCCGCTGGCCGTGGTGCGTAAGGAGTCGTTTGCGTTTCCGCTCGCGGTCCGTTTGAGCGAACAGGATGCCATGATGGCAGGCATGTCGCTGGCGAATTTCGCCGAGGTGGAAGTGCTCGCCCGGGTGTCGGTTGACGGTAATGTCGCCCAGGCTCCCGGCGAACTGGAAGGACGCAGCGGCAGCCTGGTGGTGGCCGATACCGAACAGGTGTCGGTGGAAATTAATCAAGTGCTTAACGAAGGAATGTAGACATGCCAAAAGGGTATGTGTTGAAACAACTCGGCCTCACGGCGCTGTTGCTGATGTTGGCGGCCTGCGCGCAAGTGCCGGAAGAAAAACAGGATCCGCGGGATCCGCTGCAGGCGATTAACCGTCCGGTTTACGATTTTAATATGGATGTGCTGGATGCCTACCTGTTGCGTCCCGCCGCGGTTGCCTATGTGAACGTGACGCCGCAGCCGGTGCGTACCGGGTTGGTGCATTTTACCGAAAACCTGCAGGCGCCGACCGACGTGGTCAACGCCGCCCTACAGGGAAAAACCGCCAACACGGGGATCAGCCTGGCGCGTTTTCTGATCAACTCTACGGTAGGCCTGTTCGGGATTTTCGACGTAGCCTCCGAGCTGGGACTGGAGCTGGTGGACGAGGATTTCGGTCAGACCTTGGGTGTATGGGGCGCCGGAGACGGTCCTTACCTGATGTTGCCGGCTATGGGCCCGAGTACCGGGCGTAACCTGACCGGCGACGTGATGGACAACTTCGTGTTGCCGGAAATCGCCCTCAGTACCCCGCAAAGCCTGCTGGTGTTCGCGCTCAAGGCGCTTGAAGCCCGGGCATCGCTGATGCCGCAGGAAAGCCTGCTGAACGAATCGCTGGATCCGTATATTTTCATGAAAGACATCTACTTCCAGCGCCAGATTTACGAGCTGTATGACGGCAATCCGCCGCTGAAGGAAGAGAAAATCGACGAATTCGATGAGGATTTTCTCGAGAATCTGGAATAAGAAAAAGGCCGCATTTGCGGCCTTTTTTATTCAGTTTATATTGCCTTAATGCAAGGCATTCATCTGCTGTGAAGCCCAGTTAACCGCGTCATGATACGCCTTCGGCAGCTCGTCGGGATCCAACCTAAGCGACTGTTGCAGGGTCGTGGCCCCTTGCCAGTCGGCTTTTTCGTATCTCTGCACCAGGTCGAGGTATTGCGCCAGGATCCCTTCGCCCTCGAGCAGCGCCGTCTTGATTTCCGCCGACAGCGGCAATTTGTCGAGCACGGTCGCCATGTCCTGATCCAGTATGGCATCCAGCAACGACATCATGCCGGTAAGAAACGCCATGCCGGTATCACGCATCTGGCCGTGCAGCTCGGCTATCAGCTCGGCAAAACGCGCCCGGGTCAGCGACAGTCGCGTCAATTCGGCGGGTTTGTCCGAGGCCGCTTGAGCAGCGAATAACACTGAGATAAAGGTTTTTATTTCTTTGGCGCCGAGTACGATCAGCGCCTGCTTGATGGTGCTGATCTCTGCCCGTCGTTTGAACATCGCCGAGTTGCTGTAACGCAGCAGCTTGTACGACAGGTTGACGTCGCGCTCAAATACCTGAGTGATCTTTCTCAGATCCATTTCGCTGGAAGAGGTTTCGTAAAGCAGCTCCGCCAGTGCCATTTCCGATGGGGCCAGCGCCTTGCTTTGCACCATTTCGGGTTTGGAGAAAAAGTACCCCTGGAAGTAGTCGAAGCCCATTTCCAGCGCCTTCTTGTAGTGCTGGTGATTTTCTACCTTTTCCGCCAACAGCTTGATATGGGGAAACGCTTTTGTTTCGTCGATGATGGTTTCAATGGTGTCTAAGTCGGTGGCGAGAAAATCGATTTTTATGATGTCGATAAAGGGATAGAAGTGACGCCATACGGGCTGGTGGATATAGTCGTCGAGGGCCAGCGTATAGCCTTTTTCCTTCAGCTCCTGGACCAGTGCCAACAGGCGCCTGCCCGGTTGGACCGTCTCTAGGATCTCAACCACAACCTGATCCGGCTCGAGCAGGGTGGGATAGCCCTGGATCAGGGTTTCAAGCGTAAAGTTGATAAAGGCCGGGTGATTGTCGGTCAGATCTTCGACGCCGAAGTGAAACTGACTCCCTTCAATCAACTTGGAGGTGGCAAGATCGTCGCTGATCACCGGAAATACATTGTCTATTCCGTCGCGAAACAGCAATTCATAGCCTACCAGTGCTTTCTCACGATTTAAAATCGGCTGCCTGGCCGCGTAAAAATACATAGAGTGAGGTCCGTAATTTCTAACTGTGTTCTTTCCACACTATATTGCAAAAGTAGAAAACTTTCACCAGATAAGGAGCAAAATTAAGCGGATACATAACTTATTATTACTCTTCGGCGCTCGTCCCGTGGATTGGCGGATGCCGGTGAAGACATGATATAGTGCTGCGATATGGCGAAGATGCGAGCTGCGCACTTCGCTGAAGATAACAACGATAAATTGGGAGGGGAGCTTGGAACTAGGAACATTTATTTCCTTAGCCGTGTATTTCATCGCCATGCTGGCGATAGGCCTTTATGCCTACCGAAAGTCGACCGACGACGTTTCCGGATACATGTTGGGGGGGCGTTCGTTACCGCCCAGTGTCGCGGCCCTGTCGGCGGGCGCATCGGACATGAGTGGTTGGATCCTGATGGGATTGCCCGGTGCGATGTTTGTCTCGGGCTTCAGTGCCACCTGGATAGCCATCGGCCTAATCATAGGTGCCTGGCTCAACTATTTCCTGGTTGCGCCGCGTCTGCGCGTGTATACCGAGCGCGCCAACGATTCCATCACTATTCCAGACTATTTTGCCAACCGCTTTAACGATAAGAACAACGCCCTGCGGGTGGTTTCGGCCCTGGTGATCATCATTTTCTTTACCCTTTACACGTCTTCGGGCGTGGTTGCCGGCGGCAAGCTGTTTGAAAGCTCGTTCGGTATGAGCTATGAATCTGGCCTCTATATCACCACCGGTGTGGTGGTGGCCTATACCCTGTTCGGCGGTTTTCTGGCGGTCAGCCTGACGGATTTTGTGCAAGGGTGCATCATGTTTATCGCCCTGGTGATGGTGCCCATGGTGACCTATTCGCTGCTCGACAATCCGCTGCCTGCGACCCTTGAGCAGATCAACCCTGAAATGCTTAGCTGGATCGGTGCGGGCTCGGCGCTCGGCATCATTTCGGCCATGGCCTGGGGCCTGGGTTACTTCGGCCAGCCGCACATTATCGTACGCTTTATGTCGGTGCGCAGCGTTAAGGATATGCCGACGGCCCGCCGTATCGGGATGTCGTGGATGATAGTGTCGGCGCTCGGTGCGGTGGCAACGGGCCTGTGTGGTGCAGCCTACGCCCATGAGAAGGGCCTCGAGGTCAGCGACCCCGAAACCATCTTTCTGATCCTGTCCCAGCTGCTGTTTAATCCTCTGGTAGCGGGCTTCCTGCTGGCGGCCATTTTGGCGGCGATCATGAGTACCATCTCGTCGCAGCTGCTGGTCAGCTCGAGTTCGCTGACAGAAGACTTCTATAAGATCTTCGTCAAGCGTGATGCCAGTGACAAGGAGCTGGTGCTGGTGGGACGGCTGAGCGTGCTGGTGGTCGCACTGTGCGCCATTTATCTCGCCTACGACCGGGACAGTTCGATTTTGTCGCTGGTCAGTAACGCCTGGGCCGGTTTCGGCGCGGCGTTCGGCCCCTTGGTGCTGTTCAGCCTGTATTGGCGACGCATGAACCTCTCCGGTGCCTTGGCCGGTATGCTGGTCGGTGCCGGCACCGTGTTGTTCTGGATCTATGCGCCGCTAACCGTCAACGGTCAGACCCTGAGCGCCTTGGTGTATGAAATCGTGCCCGGGTTTATCCTGTCATCGCTTGCCATCGTCGTGGTCAGCCTGATGACCCGCGAACCGGAAACGGCCTTGGTGGACGTGTTCGACGAGGTAAAGCGCGAGCTTTAATCTTGTTACGACAATAAAAAAGGCGCCATTGGCGCCTTTTTTATTGCTTAAGCTCATCACAGCCAACGCAGCGACTGAGCCACCTCTTCGCTGTATTTGTCCAGCGGCGCCTGGTGGGAGGCCACCAAAATCACATCGCCCCGTTGCTGGTGCTCGATAAGCCCGGCAAAACGTTGGTCGATAAAGTTTTCCTGTTTCAGGTAGCTGTTTTGCCCCGGTACGATAAACAGGGTCACCGGCCCCGACGGGGTATTGAACACCAGGTGCAGGCCCTTTTGTCCCTTGAAATTACATTCGGTGACGTAGCTCACCTCGCCGGGCAGCGAACCCAGGTTGCCGTTAAAGCGGGCCAGTTTCGCATTCACCTCATCGAGCCCGAAACGCCGCTGCGAGTCGAGGGATTTTATCTCGTGATAGACATGGGCCAGGGCATGTTCACCCTCGGTCAGCGGCGGTTGCAAATGGTTATAGACCAGGGCTCCGACGGCAAACATCAC
>JBNKEN010000368.1:0-2603 GCA_050288805.1 Pseudoalteromonas sp. | reverse complement strand
GACCGGGTTACGCTCTACGCCGTAGAAGGTAGCCGGTTCGTGGGTTTCGTTGATAATACCTACGGGCATCAGGAACAAACCGCCCTTGGCCGTCAGATCGGCATTGATATCGTGTTCGATATAGGCCTGCTCCAGCTCGATTTCACCGTTTTTACCTTCACCGGCGATGGAATGCTCCAGTTCGAACTCCGAGAAGAAGCGCGTGCTGTTGTTGAACTCATGGCCGACAAACAGCACGAAACGGTGAAAATCAAATTCACGCTTTTTGCTGTCATTCAGGTTATTGGTAATGTTGTTGTAATGCAGTTCACCGTAGCCGCCTATGGTTGTACGGTTTGGAGTAGCTACAACCTGCTCTACCGCTTCCGCTGCCATGTCGGCACGTTTTTCGGCATCAGAAAGGCGTCGTTCCAGTTCAGCAAGTACCTGTTGTTGTTTTTCAAGCTGCGCGCGTAGTTCATCCGTTTGGGTGTCGGCATTCGCCTGTGCTGCAGTAAACAACGCGATTAAGCTGGTGGCTAGCAATGTCTTTTTCATCTTTTTTCCTGTGTCAATGTTGCGCCTGAAGAAAGCGATGTGAAATTACCAAAACACCAACACAAATGCAAATCTTTATCGTTTGCATATTTGATATAAATCATCATTCTCGCGGCAACAGCGATTTAAAAGAGAAATTAATCTTGTCGAAGGCCAGACTCACAGGCAAAGCGAGGCTAAGAATCAGAAAGAAAAAATACGTTTGCTCGATGAAGGCGTTAACGAACGATAACAGCGATTACCGAATGTTATTTTGAATAAACAGGGGATTAAAATTTTGAAAATGATTTTCGAGGAGGAAAAATGGCGGAGAGGGGGGGATTTGAACCCCCGATACGTTGCCGTATACACGAGTTCCAGTCGTGCGCTTTCGACCACTCAGCCACCTCTCCGCTGAACGTTACGCTTCGTAACGCGGGCGTAATAGTATGAAATCATTTGCTTCGGTGCAAGGTGTTTTTCACCTTTGTAAATTCAAACGGTTAGTAAACAAACAAAAGCGGCCGATAAAATCGACCGCCTGTTTTTTTTGCGCTGAAAGTTTAGCCTATCGCTTGATTGTGGCGGAGAAATCCAGCATGCGGTTGAGTGAGCGCAGTGCCCCTTCGCGCAGGTCCATATCGACAAAGACTTCATGCCCTTTCGGGTCAAGCAAGGCTTCTTCAATAGCCTTCAAACCGTTCATCGCCATCCAGGGACAGTGGGCGCAACTGCGACAGGTCGCCCCTTCCCCGGCGGTCGGCGCCTCGAAGAATTCCTTATCCGGACAAAGTTGCTGCATCTTGTAGAAGATACCGCGGTCGGTCGCGACGATAAATTTCTTGTTAGGCAGGGTTTGCGCCGCCTTGATCAGCTGGCTCGTCGAGCCCACGGCATCTGCAAGCTCTACGATTTCTGCCGGCGATTCGGGATGAACCAGCACAGCCGCATCCGGGTGCAAGGCCTTCATGTCTTTAAGTGCCTTGGTTTTAAACTCGTCGTGAACGATACAGGCGCCGTTCCACATGATCATGTCCGCGCCGGTTTTCTTTTGGATGTAGGAACCCAGATGCTTGTCCGGTCCCCAAATGATCTTTTCACCGAGTTCGTCGAGGTGTTCGACGATTTCCAGCGCGCAGGACGACGTAACGATCCAATCGGCACGGGCCTTCACCGCCGTTGAGGTGTTGGCATACACCACCACCTTGCGATCCGGATGCTGGTCACAGAAGGCGGAAAACTCATCGACAGGACAACCTACATCCAGTGAACAGGTGGCTTCCAGGGTCGGCATCACGACGGTTTTTTCAGGCGTCAGGATCTTCGCCGTTTCGCCCATAAAGCGAACACCGGCAACGACAATGTAGTCGGCGTCATGCTTACTCCCGAAACGCGCCATCTCCAGAGAGTCGGCAACGCAACCGCCGGTTTCTTCTGCAAGAGCCTGGATCTCGGGGTCCGTATAGTAATGCGCCACCAGTACTGCATTCTTGTCTAGCAGCAACTGTTTGATGCGTGCCTTGTATTGCGCCTTTTCATCGTCGCTCAAAGGTGTTGGCTTAGGAGGAAAAATATAATCTTCCGGCATGATCTGATCGGCAAAACCCATAATTTACTACACTAACTTTGGATTGAGATAATGGTGCGAATTATACGAAATTAAGACGGGGAAAGACAGTAGTGTGTCAATATCGAAAAAGATTAATTAAGAAAGGGAGTGCATAAGAATGGTGGGTCATGATGGACTTGAACCATCGACCAATGGATTAAAAGTCCACTGCTCTACCAACTGAGCTAATGACCCGCTCTGAGTATAAGTGCCATTATTCGTCCTGAAGCTTGGGTCCGGCTTGTCGTCCTGACTCGCGTTCTCAAAGCTGCGAAGCGTTGCTTCGTTCTTTGTTCACCCAACTGAGCTAATGACCCGCTCAAATGCTTATGAAAGCTGCGTTAACCCGCCGGTGTGCTTTGCCAAGTAATGGTGGGTCATGATGGACTTGAACCATCGACCAATGGATTAAAAGTCCACTGCTCTACCAACTGAGCTAATGACCCGCTCTGAGTATAAGTGCCATTATTCGTCCTGA
>JBNKEN010000367.1:0-5038 GCA_050288805.1 Pseudoalteromonas sp. | reverse complement strand
AGAAATAAACAATGAATAAAGCACTGCTTTTCGGCGCCGTCCTGGCGACTTCGTCCCCCATGATGACGTACGCCGCGGAATACCAAATCGACAATGACGGGGCTCACGCGTCGATCAATTTTAAGATTAAACACTTGGGTTACAGTTGGTTGCAGGGACGTTTCAACCGCTTTTCCGGCCACTTCAGCTACGATGAGGCGAAGCCGAATGCCTCCGAGGTGAGCGTTAAAATCGATACCTCGAGCCTGGATTCAAATCATGCGGAACGCGACAAACACCTGCGCAGTGCTGATTTTCTCGACGTAAAGCGTTTTCCTACCGCGACATTCGACAGCAGCAGTGTGGTGTTTGCTGATGCCGGGCATGGTGAGGTGAGCGGGGAGCTGACGCTGCATGGCGTGACTAAAAAGATCAGTTTTCCGATCGAGAAGATAGGTGAAGGTAAGGATCCCTGGGGCGGGTATCGCGCCGGGTTCAGCGGCAAGACGGCGCTGAAATTAAAGGAGTTCGGCATCGATTATGATCTCGGACCGGCATCGGCCGAGGTTGAACTGGAACTCCACATCGAAGGGATCCGTCAGTAAGCCGGGCCATCGAGCCGCTTGCTGAGCGAGGTTCAGGGAGTATATTTCCCGGCTGCAACGTGGCAGCCGGGGAGATTAACCGGCTTGTTTAAGCCAGTTGACGAAATGGCGCGCTTCGCTCAGTTTTATGAACCGGGCGTGCTTCGCACCTTGTTTGTCGGTAAACACCACACGGTGTTTATTGATCGAGATACTGTGTACCGGTTGGGCAACATTGATCTGCGATCCGTTATACAGATATGACATAACAAAACTCACTTTAATTAAGCGGCACGGAGGCTCGCTCTGATTTACAGCAGCTTCATTACAGTGTTGACGATCTACATGACAGCAATATTGCAATTGCGCGTCAAAGGGTGAAGAGGATTATTCGCCGTACGATAATTCAGCCGTTCCATTTGCTAAACACGACTTACTGGATCAGGGTAAGAAGATAGCATTCAGGCCCCTTCATGGGGCCAGAGCGGGAATATAACCCTAAAATAAAAACGACACAAGTTATATTTTCTGAAACGGGTAAATACTGCCGAGCGCCAGAACGCCGGTCAATTGATCCAGCGCACCTTGTACTTCATTTATCAGCACCGGGTCGGCGAGATCGCCGGGGCTCAATCTGTCGCGATAATGCCGTTCCACCCAGGTGACCAGCCTGTCGTAAAGCGTATCGCTGAACAGGCATGCGGGATTGACGGCGCCAAGCTCGCTGTCCGACAGGGTGACCCGAAGGCGAAGACAAGCAGGCCCGCCGCCGTTTTGCATGCTTTGCCTGAGGTCGAAAAACAGCACCTCGTCGATGGGATTACTCGCGGCCACCAGATTTTTGAGATAGCGGCTGATCGCCGGATGGTTTTGACATTCCTCGGGGGCAACCAGCGCCATGCCGCCGCCGGGCAGGCTGATCAGCTGGCTGTTAAACAGGTAGCTGCTGACGGCATCGTCAAGGCCGACGTCCTGCTCGCTGACCTCGAGAAGATGCAGGGGCCGGCTACCGGGATAGTGTTCATGTATTTTCGCCAGTGTATTTTTCTGAGCTGAAAACGCTTTTTCGTGGCATAACAGGACGTTTTCATTGCCTACCGCGATAACATCGTTGTGGAACACCCCGGCGTCAATGACGTCGGGATTTTGTTGGATAAACAGGGTGCGGCCGTGGTCGAGACCATGCAGCCTGGCGATCGCTTCGCTGGCCTCGCGGGTTTGTCTGGCCGGGTAGCGAGAGGGGGAGCGCGCGGCGTCGGTTGCCGTACCGTAGACAAAGATTTCCAACCCCTCATGGCATTGACTGTCGCATAACCGGGTGTGATTGGCGGCGCCCTCGTCACCGAACAAGGGGTGAAAGGGCAAGGCGGCGTGGTGGGTAAAGTGTGTTTCGCATGGAAACACCGCTTTTAGAATCTCGCTGGTGGTGTCGGCTTCTAACATGCGGTGGAACTTGTTGCAGAGATTGGCGGCGGTAAAATGTACCTTGCCGTCGGCGGTATCGGGACTGGGGGAAACGGTTGCGGCATTGGCCGTCCACATTGCCGAGGCGGAATAACAGGCCGCCAAAAGGCCCGGCTGCTCCCTTGCAACCCGTGAGATTAGCTGCGTGTCGCTGCCGCCAAAGCCGAGTTGTCGCAGCACGCCGATGTCGGGTCGGGCATGAGGCGGAAGCACGCCCTGGAGCAGTCCCAAACGGCTCAGCGCCCGCATTTTTTCGAGGCCCTGCAGGGCCGCCTGCTTCGGGTTGGCCGTCAGCTTGGCATTTTTTTGTGATGCCACGTTGCCCACTGAGAGCCCTGCGTAATTATGAGTCGGGCCGACAAGGCCGTCGAAATTGACTTCGTGGTAAAGCATATGAATGCCCTGTTATTGTGCACCGTTGAGCAATACGGCACGCTTTTGGTGCAAATTGCTCACTTTCATGGCGCTTGTTTTCATTTTATTCAACTCAGCGAGATTTATGCCAGACTGGCTTTTGTGGCATAATCGCGCGCCTGAATTAAGCAGTAAAAGTGGTAGCTATGCAGTTATTGGTGATAAGCGACATTTTCGGTCTTACGCCGGTCCTCGAGACGCTGGCTCGCAGTCTTCATCCCGGCGCCGAAATACTCGATCCTTACCTGGGGCGCAAGTACGCCTTTGACGGCGAAGAAGATGCCTATCAGGCATTTCTGGCCGAATGTGGTCATGACACTTACGCGGAGCGGGTGAGAGGGTGCCTCTCGCAGCTTCGCGAACCGACTCGGGTGATTGCGTTCAGCGCCGGCGCCGTTGCGGCCTGGCGGGCCCTGGCGGAGCTCTCAACCGTCAAGGTGACGGAGCTGGTGGGTTTTTATCCGGGTCAGATCCGCGATTACCTGATGTTCGATGCCAGCGTACCTACCCGGCTTATTTTTCCAAATCAGGAAGCCCATTTTGACGTTGAACCCGTGATCCGTGCCTTGTCCGAAAAGCAGCGGGTTGTGTGTGAGCACAGCGCCTATTCCCATGGTTTTATGAATGCGTTGTCACGCCATTTCAGCATCGCCGGCTACGGTGAATTTATTCAGAAATTACAAACGGGTAATTGAAAATCTTTTATGTTCCCGGCCATCTGAAACGGGATCCCTTGCTATAGTTAGGTTGTGGAAATAATGCTAACAAGAGGATCCCATGAGCCGAGATCAATTACCTGTTTATCGCCATTTTCCCGGTAATCCCATCGCCCGACCGCCTTGCAGAATGCTGGGTGCCAACATGTACGGTTTTTTTCTGGCCGCTGACGAAACGGCCGTTCAGCATTATATCGATCTGACGCTGAATGCCCTGGCGACCGACAGCGTGCGCTTTAAAGCGCTTTCTTCCTATCTGTTGCTGACCTTTACCGATATCGAAAATATTGCGTCCAAAACGCCTCCTTACAGCAGTCACGGATGGATGCAGGAAACGGACATCATCGTCTGGTTGCCGGTGGCTAAAATGGTGCGGGCGGGCGGCGCCGAAAAAGCACAGCATATTTACTGGTATCCGGCCTTTATTTGCGTCAACAATATCTATGCCTTGATCAACGGGCGTGAAACCTGGGGCTATAACAAGTATTTATGCGAATACACTATGCCGGCCAGAGGCGAAGCGGCGCGTTATTTTTCCTTAACCCTGGATACCTTTGCAGCTTACTCTCCCGACACTCCGTTGAGTCCGCATCTGCTGCTTGAGGTGACGCGAACCAACCCGCAGCCGGAAACCTTGCTGGAACACGGGGTTGATCTGGCGAGAGAAGTCGCTGCGCTGCTGCATGGCGGACTCGCCATCGCCGAGCTTGATTTGCCGGTGCTCGGCCAAATGCTGTCGGGCTTTATTCACCCCGCCATGGATCAGATCCTGTTCAAACAGTTTCCCGACGGCAGCGGCGAGCATGCGGTGTACCGCGCCGTGATGCATTCGCCATCCGAAATAAAAAAAATCCATCATCTCAGCCTGCTGCGCGACGAATTCGAAGTAAATATCAGGCCCAACGCCAGCTTTCCGTTGGCAGAGATGTTCGGCCTTAAAAACGGCCCCCAGTCGGCGCTGCTGCCCTTTAATGTATTGATGGATTTCGATCAGCAGGCGGCCTGTGAACTACGTACGGAGGTGAGTCATGGCTAAGGAAAAAATTGCAATTCTCGGCGGCGGCGTGGCGGCCATGACATCCGCCCTGTACCTGACCGAACAACCCGGCTGGCAGGACAAATACGATATCACGGTTTACCAGCTCGGTTGGCGCCTCGGAGGTAAGGGGGCCAGCGGGCGCAACGCCCGGTTCGGCGAGCGAATTGAAGAGCATGGCCTGCATATCTGGTTCGGCGCCTATGTGAATGCGTTTCGTGCCATAGAAACCGTGTACAACAAGCTTGCTCGTCCGTCGGGCGCTCCGCTTTCAAGCTGGGAGCAGGCCTTTCACCCCCACAGTTTTGTGGTACTGGAAGAGCTGATAGGCAAAGAATGGCAAACCTGGCCGCTGGATTTTCCCGAGATCCCGGGTAATCCGGCAGATGGCACGTTAGATCTGCACTTTTGGCAGTTGCTGCAGATGGTGGTGGCCTGGCTGAAAAAATTTATCGGCGATGTGGAAACGCAGGCGCACAAACACGGTAAGGCGACGGCCCTGGTGACCAAAAAGCGGCGTGACAAAACGCTGTTGTCGCATCTGGCATCGGAGGTGAAAAGCGGATTGCAGGGCATCTCCGATGATGCCAGGGAGTTCTTCGATGATTTGTCGAGCGGGGCAAGGGCGGTTCGTTCCAATACCTCATTGCTTGCCGAGCAGTTGTCGGAACTGACCGGTCTTCGGGCGAAGGATAAGCGTACCGGCGAGCGCAAAGACACGCTGGTTACTTGGTATCTGGTACGCAAACTGAAGCGTTGGTTGAACGGCGAGATTGCGGAGTTGCTCGATGATGATCCCGTACTGCGAAGAGCCTATATCTGCGCGGATCTGGCCATTGCCGTTG
>JBNKEN010000366.1:0-12097 GCA_050288805.1 Pseudoalteromonas sp. | reverse complement strand
GAATCAGGGAATGTATGCCGGGTTGTTTGCGTATGCCTTGGCGTTTAATGCGCTGGTTGCCCACCTTATTACCAAATATGAGCGACAATTCCCGGTTCTGTGTGCTGCGGTTGCCGCCTTGTTTGCGGGTTTCCTCGGCTTCCAGATTAGCGCGCCCCTCGGAAGTATTTCTCTATCGGTTATGCTGATGCTTTTCTCATCCCTGGTGCTGCTGACCAGCAGTGTAGGCTTTTTGAAAGTAAAACTTACGCCCAGAGCGGCATGATTTGTGTTAAGCTAACCGCGATTTTTAACCAGACAGTGGTGAATTACACATTATGTCAGATAAATTTAATACACATGCCGACAAGGCCAGCTACGGTATCGGCTTACAGATGGGTGAGCAGCTGAAAGCCAACCCGTTCGAAGGTTTGAACCTGAACATGGTTTTTGAAGGCATGAAAGATGCTTACACAGGCGCAGATTTTCAGGTTGAAATTCCTGAGATCCAGGCTGCATTCGAAAAGATCAATGCAGAGATCCAGGCGCGTCGTGACGAAGAAGCCAAGGTATTGGCCGCTGAAGGCGTTTCTTTCCTGGCCGAAAATGCCAAACGCGCTGAAGTGACGGTAACCGAGTCGGGTCTGCAGTTCGAAATACTGACCGCAGGTGAGGGTGCCAAGCCGACCGCAGATGCAACCGTGCGCACACACTACCATGGTACCCTGATCAACGGTACCGTATTCGACAGCTCGTACGAGCGCGGCCAACCGGCAGAATTCCCTGTTGCGGGCGTGATCAAGGGCTGGACCGAAGCGTTGCAGATGATGCCTGTCGGTTCGAAATGGCGTCTGTATGTTCCTCATGAACTTGCCTATGGCGAGCGCGGTGCAGGTGCAGCAATCGCACCTTTCTCTACGCTGATTTTCGACGTGGAATTGCTGGATATCCTGTAAGTCAACGACGAAGTAAAAAGGCCGCGAATGCGGCCTTTTTTGTGTTTAAAAGTATATTCTTGCCCCGAATCGGATATTTCTGCCCGGCAACGGCGCCTGCTCCTTGATAAAGGAGGTGTGCACGAAGCCTAACTCGTCGGAGATGTTGTCGAGATTCAGGTAGAGCGTGCCGTCCTTTCCATCCATTTCGAGATCGTAACTGATGCTGGCATCAAACAGGGTGTAACCCGTCGTCCCGGTTTCATAGTCTGCGATTTTATTTTGATCCAGATAGCGGGTGGCCGTTATTTGAGCAAGCCAAGCCCCTTGAGAGAATTCCAGGCTGGTTCCCAGCTTGTTGGCAGGAATACGCGGCAGATAGCCGGCGTCCTTCAATTTCGCGTTGAGATGATCGCCAAATACCTTGAGCGTCAGTGTGTCACTCAGCTGCATATGGGCGTCAAGTTCCAGGCCGTAAAGGCGGGCGTCTGCTGCCCTGTACTGGAAAACAGGCAGGGCTTCTTCGTCTGCAGCCGTGCTGAAGCCGTCATGGGCGTCAAAGTAGAGCCCGGTGTTCTGTTGATAATAGTAATTGTCGATGTCGTTATAAAACAGGTTTAATGTATAACCGAAATCGCCCCCGTATTTACGCAGACTCAGGTCCAGGTTGTTAGATGATTCCTGGGCAATGTCGTCGCCATGGAAATGAACATCGGCACCCTCTATTTCATAACCTAAACCGAGTTCATAGGTATTGGTGGCGATATGCAGTCCGTTAGACAGAAGTTCGCCGGTCAGCGGCGAGCGCTGCGAATGCGACAGGCTCAAGGCCGTATTGTAGCCCTCGGCAAATTCCCACACAGTGCCGAGGGAGGCGCTGATATTAGTGTCATTGTATGAGAAGGCATGACCGTCGAGGTTAACAGGCTCTCCTTCGTGGGTGTGCTCCGTGATCAGGCTGTCGAGTGAATAGTCCTCAACCCGTGCCCCTAACTCCAAGGTTATGCTGTCGAACTGACGTTCTTCCAAAATATACAATGCGTGGCTCACCGTCTGCGTGCCCGGTGTAAAGGCTTCTTCGCCGATGGCCCGATAATCAGAATCGCTGAAATGATAGCCCAAAGTACCGTGCCATTGTGAAAGCCTGTGCTCGGCATTGAAACGTGCTTCTTTGGTTTTGTTTAAAAAGGTGGTGCCTGTTTCGCCGTCTTCTATTTCACTATGGCGGTAGTCGGTGTAACCGGCCCTGAGGGTCAGGGTTTCCAGCCAGCTGTCATGCAGTGAATAACGGGCGAGCATCTGCCATCTTTGCTGTTTCAGTCTTGCAAAAACCGGCACCTCTTCGACGGTGACCGCGGCTCCTGCGTCGGGGGCGCTTTCGTCGCCGTGACCATGGCCGCCATGATGTCCGGGGACGCCGTAATCTGTATCAATTTGCCCGTAGGAAAGGCCAAGCGTAACGTGTTCTTTAACCACACTGGTACCGACGTTGAAGGTTTCACTCTCGATAAAGGTATTTTCTACTTTGTCTAACACCTCATCGCTGTCTTCTTCGTGTTGCGCCTTGATCACGAATGTCGGTGTTTTATAGTCGTCGCCGCTGCGTTTTACGCCGTCGAAGTGGAGATTTACGCCTTCAAGGCCCGCTTCCAGTTTGGCCGCCAGGGTATTGGCGTTAGAAACGCTGTCGTGACTATATTCAACGGCGCCGGCGACGGCATCGATCGTGTCGCTGGGAATACGGTTGTCTACTATGTTGACCACGCCGCCGATGGCGCCGGAACCGTACAGCAGGGTGGCCGGGCCTCGCAGCACTTCAATTTGTTCGGCAGCCAGGGACTCGACGCTGGTGGCATGATCCGGACCAACCCGGGACGCATCGCCTGAATCGAGACCATTTTGGGTGATCTTGACCCTGGGACCGTCAAGACCGCGGATCACCGGGCTCGAAGAAACCGGACCGAAGTAACTGGCGTTGACGCCAGGGATGCTTTTCAAGGTTTCGCCGAGCGTGGGTTTTGCCTGGGTGCGCAGGTCGTCACCGGCAAGTACGGTGACCGGTGAGGTCATTTCCAGGGTGCTTTTATGAAGCCCGGAGGCATAAACCACGATATTTTCGACCGTTGAAGGGGAGAGCCTAATTTCTAATTGGGCACTGTCCGGGCTTATCAGGACGCGGCCGTCGAGAAAATCCTGTTTGGAAACATGCAGCTCGCCGGCGGCATCGATATCGAGGGAAAAGTAACCGTTTTTGTCGGTATAAACCGCGTTTTCTTTGCCATGATAATGCACCTGGGCTTCGGGGACTGGATTATTGTTCAGGTCGACTACCCGGCCTGTCACGATGGCGGCGTGACCCGCAGTGCTAAACAAGGCGCTCAGAACAGCTAGAGAGAGAGGTGTCAGCGTTTTCATAGGGGTTCCCTGTGTTAATTTGTTATAACATAACATTTGGCGGGCATTTATTCAATATGTGATAGTGTTACATTAACTGAAAACGCACATTGGCGTTTTTGGCTTACCCAACTAGTATTCCAATATAGGCATTCAATCCCGTTTGATCAGGTGTTTCTCTCATGACAGACAAGGGTTTAATTTACAAGGCAAGGTTTGATATTGCCGACCTTTTTCATCACCGCAATCATCGTGAGGTATTCACTACGGCGTTGCATGAAAACGAGACGACGGCCCATTTTTTAATGCGCCTTATAGGTTATTGCCTGATTTCTTATCAGGACGGGGCGACGATCAGCCATCACAACTCGAAGAGTGAGCCGGAGGTGTGGATCCGCGACGCGGTTGAGCATTATCAGGTGTGGCTCGATGTCGATGAACCCGATTTCGAAAAGGTACTGAAAGCCGCCAAACAGGCGGATAACGTGGTGATAGTGACGCGCAGAGGCAGCCTCTGGCTGGAAGAGCACGGAGCCCGCTGTGAACGCTTGGCCAATGTGCACCTGATAGTACTGGAAGAAGAGTTTATTACCCGGTTAGCGGCGCATATCACCCGCAAGTTAAACTGGAGTGTCACCATCGAAGAGGATAAGCTGGCGATTGCCGATGAAGATGCCTATTTCGAAAGCGGCAATATTCACTACCACTAAAAATCGTTTAACTTAATTTCTACGTCACCGACCGGTTGACTGCAACACAGCAAGATTTCGCCTTCACGGACAAACGCCAGCGGCTCTTGCCGGTATTTCACCTGTCCTGAACACAGACTGGCGCGACAGGCGCCGCAATAACCTTCACGGCACTGATACTGTACCTCGACCTTGTTGGTTTCAAGTGTGGCCAGCAGAGAGGGTGACTCGGGATCGTGCGACAGCGTCTGACCCGAGTCTAAAACGTGAACAAGCGCCGTTTCCGGCGCCTTGCGTGTGCGGGACATCAGAGATCGAAATCACCAAAGTCTGATGCGTCCACTTCCGCGTCGATCTGACCTACCAGGTAAGAGCTGATCTCGGCTTCCTGCGGTGCGACCTGTACGTTGTCGGATACCAGCCAGGAGTTGATCCAGGGGATGGGGTTGCTTTGTACGCTAAACTGCGGTGGCAGGCCGACCGCGCTCATGCGCACATTGGTAATGTACTCAACATATTGGCAAAGGATATCCTTGTTAAGGCCGATCATGGAACCGTCCTTAAACAGGTATTCAGCCCAGGCCTTTTCCTGCTCGGCGGCGTCGACGAACATCTGGATAGCCTGTTCCTTACATTGGGCGGCGACGATGGCCATTTCAGGATCGTCTTTGCCTTCTTGCATAATGTTGAGCATGTGCTGGGTGCCGGAAAGATGCAGCGCTTCGTCGCGGGCGATCAGCTTGATGATCTTGGCATTGCCTTCCATCAGTTCGCGTTCTGCAAAGGCGAATGAACAGGCGAAGCTGACATAAAAGCGGATCGCTTCAAGTATGTTGACCGACATAATAGCCAGATAAAGCTGCTTTTTAAGGTCAAACATGTTGAGATTAACGGTTTTACCGTTGATCTCATGCTTGCCTTCGCCATACAGGTTATACAGCGCGGTCATCTCGATCAGCTGGTCGTAATAGCGAGTCACTTCCAGGGCACGTTCATTGATCTTTTCGTTGTTGACGATATCGTCGAAAATCGTTTCCGGCGATTTGGTCACGTTACGAATGATATGCGTGTAAGAACGGCTGTGGATGGTTTCACTGAAGGCCCAGGTCTCAATCCAGGTTTCCAGCTCCGGCAGCGACACAATCGGCAACAGAGCGACGTTCGGTGAACGACCCTGAACGCTGTCGAGCAGGGTTTGGTATTTCAGGTTCGACAGAAAGATATGCTGTTCGTGTTCCGGCAGAGCCTGAAAGTCGATTCGGTCCTTGCTGACGTCGACCTCTTCCGGGCGCCAGAAGAAAGACAGTTGCTTTTCGATCAGTTTTTCGAAAATCGGGTATTTTTGTTGATCGTAACGCGAGACATTAACCGTTTGTCCGAAAAACATCGGCTCTTTTAGTTGGTCGTTATGATTACGGCTAAAAGTGGTGTCAGACATTACTCTTTACTCAATATACAACAAAATAAGGCGAGCCATCCGGCTCGCCGCCATTAGATTTTACAGGCGCCGCCTTCGCAGCCGTCGTCCTGAGCTTCCGGTTTGAGTTCGTCCTGTGCGTCCGATGCACCATCCCGGGTGTTGTGGTAGTACAAGGTTTTGACGCCCAGTTTATAGGCCGTCAGCAGATCCTTAAGCAACAGCTTCATAGGAACCTTACCGCCTTCGTACTTGTTCGGGTCGTAGTTGGTATTGGCGGAAATCGTCTGGTCAACGAACTTCTGCATAATGCCGACCAGCTGCAGGTAACCGTCGTTAGAAGGAATGTCCCACAACAGCTCATAGTTGTCTTTCAGCGTTTCGTACTCCGGCACGACCTGCTTCAGGATACCGTCTTTACTGGCCTTGACGCTGATGTGTCCGCGCGGCGGTTCAATGCCGTTGGTCGCGTTTGAGATCTGCGATGAGGTTTCAGACGGCATCAGGGCAGACAGGGTCGAGTTACGCATACCATACTGCATAATGCTTTCACGAAGGCCGTTCCAATCCAGGTGCAGCGGCTCGTCACAGATGCTGTCGAGATCCTTCTTATAGGTGTCGATCGGCATAATGCCTTTGGAATAGGTGGTCTCGTTAAACTTCGGACACGCGCCTTTTTCCTTGGCCAGCTCGTTTGATGCCTTCATCAGGTAATACTGGATGGCTTCGAAGGTGCGGTGTGTCAGGCCGTTGGCGCTACCGTCTGAGTAACGAACACCGTTTTTCGCCAGGTAGTAGGCGAAGTTGATAACACCTATGCCCAGCGTACGACGACCCATGGTGGCATTGTACGCGGCGGGAACCGGGTAATCCTGGAAGTCGAGCAAACTGTCTAGAGCACGTACGGCCAATTCGGCCAATTCTTCAAGCTCGTCAAGCGACTTAATTGCGCCCAGATTGAAGGCCGACAGGGTGCACAGGGCGATTTCGCCGCTGTCGTCGTTGACGTCACTCAAAGGTTTGGTTGGCAGCGCAATTTCCAGACACAGGTTCGACTGGCGAATCGGCGCGACCTTGGCATCGAACGGGCTGTGCGTGTTGCAGTGGTCGACGTTTTGCAGGTAGATGCGGCCGGTGCTGGCACGCTCCTGGGCAAACATAGAGAACAACTCGATGGCCTTCAGGCGTTTCTTACGGATGGACTCGTCCTGCTCGTATTTTACGTAAAGCTCTTCGAATTTATCCTGATCTTCAAAGAAGGCATCGTACAGGCCGGGTACATCAGACGGGCTGAACAGGGTAATGTACTCGTCTTTGATCAGGCGGGTATACATCAGTTTGTTGAACTGTACACCGTAATCCAGGTGGCGAACGCGGTTTTCTTCCACGCCGCGGTTGTTCTTCAGTACCAACAGGTTTTCAACTTCCAGGTGCCAAAGCGGGTAGAACAGGGTCGCAGCGCCGCCGCGAACACCGCCCTGAGAACAGCTCTTAACCGCCGTCTGGAAGTGCTTATAAAACGGAATACACCCGGTGTGATAGGCTTCGCCGTTGCGAATCGGGCTGCCAAGCGCACGGATGCGACCGGCGTTGATACCGATACCGGCACGTTGGCTTACGTATTTTACGATGGCCGAAGACGTGGCGTTGATGGAATCCAGGCTGTCGCCACATTCAATCAGCACGCACGAGCTGAACTGACGAGTTGGCGTACGTACGCCGGCCATAATAGGCGTCGGCAATGAAATCTTAAATGTGGATACCGCGTCGTAGAAACGACGGATGTAGTCAAGGCGCGTGTCGCGTGGGTACTGAGAAAACAGGCTCGCGGCAACCAACATATAAAGGAATTGGGCGCTTTCATAAATTTCACCGCTGACGCGGTTTTGCACCAGGTATTTTCCTTCCAGCTGCTTCACGGCGGCATAACTGAAGGTCAGGTCCCGGCTGTGATCCAGAAACGCTTCCATGGCGTCGTACTCGGCTTCGGTGAAGTCGGTGAGCAGACCGGTATCGTAACGTTTGTCTTCGACCATTTTAACCACATGGTCAAACAGGCGAGGCGGCTCAAACTGGCCGTATGCTTTTTTGCGCAGGTGGAAAATCGCCAGGCGAGCGGCAAGATATTGGTAGTCCGGCGTATCTTTAGAGATAAGGTCCGCAGCTGCTTTAATAATGGTTTCGTGAATGTCTTCGGTACGAATGCCGTCGTAAAATTGGATGTGTGATTTTAGTTCGACCTGAGAGACAGAAACATTATTAAGTCCTTCGGCGGCCCAAGCGATGACGCGATGGATCTTATCGAGATCAAGCGCTTCCTTACGGCCGTCACGTTTACTCACTGATAGCTGTTGGTTCATAGTTATGCCTGTATTCCTGGGGTATTGTATTACGTTTTGGTTTTTATATTATTTTATTAGCGCACGGCTGAAGTTGAATAAGTTTTAAGCACTACATCTGGTGTTCAACAACCCGTGGATCACAAGATAGTGTGGTCGCATTGGATTTGCAAGATTAAAACCCGGGGCAAATTATACGGGACTTAGTAATAAACGGATCCCGTTAGTAGCCGTTAACCGCCTGTCTTTTGCAAA
The DNA here is from genome assembly GCA_050288805.1 of Pseudoalteromonas sp. Lineage (GTDB taxonomy): Bacteria > Pseudomonadota > Gammaproteobacteria > Enterobacterales > Alteromonadaceae > Pseudoalteromonas. The sequence goes on along the minus strand of JBNKEN010000366.1, from coordinate 4,089 downwards.
CCTGCAAATCGTCAAAAATCAACAGTTCAAAACTTATATTTCCCGTATTTGAAAATAAATTTCAAGTGATTTTTTTATCACCAGCACAGACGCTGATACGGGATAAAACCCAATATATAGTGTTAGTCAATTTTTGATCTTCTATATATAGTGAATTCCTTCTTTGGGCGAAAGCCACTCGAATTGTGCGTTCCAGCTTGCGATATCGTCGTCGCTGTCAAGATAGCCCCACAGTGCGAGTGCAGATGCCATTTCTGCAGCATGTGCTGCCTCAATATCTCGCTGCGCATCGCCTATATAGATACATTTGTTAGGCTCAACGCCGAGCAGGCGGGCGGTGTGAAGCAAAGGAGCCGGACTCGGTTTTGCTTCCCTTAAGGTATCGCCGCATACCAACGCCGGACAGTGCCTGAGGCTTGCCAAACCGGCCACTAAAGGGGTTGCAAGAAACCCGGGTTTGTTGGTCATGATACCCCAAGGCACCCCTTGTGTATCGAGTGCCCGGATCAGTTCCTGTACGCCGTCAAAGCAGCGGCTATGCCTGCTTATATTGTCTGCATAGACATCAAGAAAGCGTTGCTTGAGTTGGTTCTGATCCTGTTTGGCCCAGTCGTCGGGACCAAAGCCTGATGCAAGCAATGCCAGACTGCCGTGGGAAGCCTGGGGGCGGTAGATCTCGGCACCGACCTGCGGCCGCCCTTGTTCGCTCAACACCTGGTTGAGCGCATAGCCGAGGTCGTCGGCGGTATCGACGAGGGTGCCGTCAAGATCAAACAAAAAGGCGGCGTACGACATCAGGCTAATTTCTCAAAATGAAGCAGGTAATTGACGCTGAGATCATCTTTGAGCGTGTATTGCCCGGACAAAGGGTTGTAGCTGAGGCCTGCACTGGCCCTTGCTTTTAAGCCGCATTGCTCGGCCCAGGCGATGAGCTGGGAGGGTTTGATAAACTTGGCATGGTCGTGGGTTCCTTCCGGCACCAGCTTCAAAAGGCGTTCGGCGCCGAGGATAGCGAAGAGATAGGCCTTGGCGGTTTTGTTCAGGGTCGAAAAAAAGACCTGGGCGCCCGGTTTGGCAAGTCTTGCGACCGATTCGATAACGGAAGCCGGGTCGGGCACATGCTCCAGCATCTCCATGCAGGTAACCACATCGAACGATGCTGGATGCCGTGAAGCAAAATCTTCGGCGGTGGTTTTTTGATAGATAACCGACACACCGGCTTCCAGGCTATGAAGCTTAGCGACGGAAAGCGGCTCCTGACCCATGTCGATGCCGGTGACCTTGGCGCCCATACGCGCCATGCTTTCGCTGAGAATGCCGCCGCCACAGCCGACGTCGAGCACGACCTTATCAAATAAGCCGTTGCTCTTATCGGCGATGAAATCCAGGCGCAGGGGATTGATGTCGTGTAAGGGCTTAAATTCACCCTCTCTGTCCCACCAGCGCTCGGCGATGGCTTCGAACTTTGCGATTTCCGCATGATCCACATTGTGATGTTCGGTCATATAAAACTTCCTCGTTAATCTGGGGCCATTATAAGGGGGGGGGCTGACAAATCGCAAAGATTTAGCGCCTGTAAATTCAGAAAAACTGTGTTAGCATGGCGAACGATAATAACGACCATTTGCGCTGGCGCTAACACTCCAAAGGGCAAGTGAATAATGAAGGAATGTGAAATCAAATGACTGATCTCGCCAATGAAATCCTTCCGGTCAACATTGAAGACGAATTGAAAAATTCCTACCTCGATTATGCGATGAGCGTAATCGTAGGCCGGGCATTGCCAGACGTACGGGACGGTCTTAAGCCGGTTCACCGTCGCGTGCTGTTCGCAATGAACGAACTCAATAACGACTGGAATAAACCCTATAAGAAATCGGCACGTGTTGTCGGTGACGTGATCGGTAAATATCACCCGCACGGTGACAGTGCGGTATACGATACGATTGTACGTATGGCGCAGCCTTTCTCATTGCGTTATATGTTGGTTGACGGACAAGGTAACTTCGGTTCGGTCGACGGCGATTCCGCGGCTGCGATGCGTTATACCGAAGTGCGCATGGCGAAAATGTCCCATGAACTGTTGGCCGATCTTGAAAAAGAAACCGTCGACTACGTGCCTAACTACGACGGCACCGAACTGATCCCGGAAGTATTGCCGACAAAAATTCCCAACCTGCTGGTAAACGGTTCGTCCGGTATCGCGGTAGGTATGGCGACCAATATTCCGCCACATAACCTCACCGAGGTGATCAACGGCTGTCTTGCACTTATTCAGGAACCTGAGCTCACCATCGATCAGCTGATCGACTATATTCCGGGCCCGGACTTCCCGACGGCAGCCATCATCAACGGTAAAAAGGGCATCGAACAGGCCTATAAAACCGGCCGTGGCAAGGTCTATATCCGTGCCCGCGCCGAAATCGAGGTTGATGAGAAAACCGGCCGAGAGACCATCATAGTTCACGAATTACCGTATCAGGTGAACAAGGCGCGTCTGATAGAAAAGATCGCCGAGCTGGTCAAAGAGAAGAAGATCGAAGGGATCAGTGCTCTGCGCGACGAATCCGATAAGGACGGTATGCGCGTCGTCATCGAAGTAAAACGCGGTGACGTGGGTGAAGTTATTCTCAATAACCTGTATACCCAAACCCAGCTTCAGACCGTGTTCGGTATCAACATGGTGGCGCTTGATAATAACCAGCCTAAGCTGTTTAACCTCAAGGAAATGCTTGAGGCCTTTATCATTCACCGCCGTGAGGTTGTGACCCGCCGCACCGTATTTGATCTGCGCAAGGCCCGTGACCGCGCCCATACCCTTGAAGGTTTGGCGATCGCACTGGCCAATATCGATCCTATCATCGAAGTGATCCGCCAGTCTCCGACGCCGGCCGAGGCCAAAGCGGCCCTGACTGCACGTCCGTGGGAACTGGGTACGGTAAAAGCCATGCTGGAAAAAGCCGGCGAGCAGAATGTTGCGCGTCCGGATTGGCTTGATGCCGAGCTGGGTATTCGCGACGGCGTTTACTACCTGTCAGAGCAACAGGCCCAGGCTATCCTGGATCTGCGTCTGCACAAACTGACAGGTCTGGAACACGAGAAGATCCTGGACGAATACCAGAACCTGCTCGAGCTTATCGCCGAACTGCTACATATTCTTTCAAGCCCGGAACGTCTGATGGAAGTGATCCGCGACGAACTGGTGGAAATGAAGGAAACCTACGGTGACGAACGCCGTACGGAAATCAGCGCTGCGGCGCACGACATCAGCCTTGAAGATCTGATCAACGAAGAAGACGTGGTGGTCACCCTGTCTCACGAAGGCTATGTCAAGTATCAACCGCTCAGCGACTATGAAGCGCAGCGCCGAGGCGGTAAGGGTAAGGCGGCAACCAGGATGAAGGATGAGGATTTCATCGAGCGTTTGCTGGTCGCCAACACCCATGACACCATTTTGTGTTTCTCTACGGCGGGTCGTTTGTACTGGCTGAAGGTTTACCAGCTGCCGCTGGCAAGCCGCACCGCGCGCGGTAAGCCTATCGTCAACCTGTTGCCGCTTGAAGCGGATGAGCGTATTACCGCTATCCTGCCGGTACGCGAGTATGAGGAAGGCAAGTTCGTGCTGATGGCGACCGCCAGCGGCATCGTCAAGAAAACACCACTGACGGCATACAGCCGCCAGCGTTCAAGCGGTATTATTGCCGTTAACCTGAACGACGGCGACAGCCTGATCGGGGTTGACATTACCGACGGCACCAACGACATCATGCTGTTCACCGAGCACGGTAAGGTTGTGCGTTTCAATGAGAAACTGCGCGATTCGGAAACCGGCGAAGTGAAACGCGATCCTGAAACCGGTGAGGAAATGCAGGCGCTGCGTCCGATGGGACGTACCGCGACCGGTGTTCGCGGCATCAAGATGCCGGATGGCGTGAAAGTGGTATCGCTTATCGTGCCTAAGAGCGACGGTGCGATTCTGACGGTCACCGAAAACGGTTACGGTAAGCGTACGCCGCTTGACGATTACCCGGCGAAGAGCCGTGCAACACAAGGTGTTGTGTCTATTAAAGTCTCAGAGCGTAACGGTCT
>JBNKEN010000365.1:0-6757 GCA_050288805.1 Pseudoalteromonas sp. | reverse complement strand
CGTAGTTCGGCTTGAAACGGTACATGTAGATGCGGCCGAACTGTTTCAGTTCTTCGGCAAACTCCACCGCCAGCTCCGCATGCCACTCCTTCGGGAAATAGCGCAGGGCGTTGCGAATGGCCAGCTGCTTTTCTTGTGGCGTTAAAATGTCTTTACGCTTAGGGGCGCGGTTGGCGTCTGCCGGATACGGCTTAGGCTCGGGCAATACGCTCGGGATCCCTTGCTTGATTTGTTCTTGAAAATTCATCACGGTTTCCATGCTCAAAGTTCCCCCTTAGTTAACCGTAAAGGCCTGTGATTTAACCAGTGCAACCATGGCATCGATGTCCGGCTTAAGCAGGCGATCTTCTTCCAGCTTGGCGACCTTGGTTCTGATCAGGGCGAAGTTTTCCTCAACCAGATCGGAACAGGTGTTCGGACGGCGGAACTCGATGGCCTGCGCCGCGTACATCAGCTCGATGGCGAAGATTTTTTCCAGGTTGCCGAGGATCTGGTTGAGCTTTCTGCCCGAGATGCTGCCCATGGATACGTGATCTTCCTGACCCATAGAGGTGGGCACGCTGTCGGCCGACGGCGGGAAGCACAGGGATTTGTTTTCGGTCACAAGCGCCGCGGTGACGTACTGAGGTATCATCATGCCCGAGTTAAGGCCGCCGGAGCTTGTCAACAGGCGCGGCAAACCGTGCAGGCCCTCAAGCAGCAGGTAGCAGCGACGGTCTGAAATGTTGCCGAGTTCCGCGGCGGCGATCGACGCATAGTCGAGCACCATGGCCAGCGGCTGGCCGTGGAAGCCGCCGCCGGAAATCGCTTCCTCGGAGCTTATCACGATCGGGTTATCGGTTACCGAGTTCATTTCGATCTCAACCAGCTCTTTCAAGTGGTTATAGGCATTGCGCGAGGCGCCGTGTACCTGTGGAATACAACGCAGTGAATACGGGTCCTGTACGCGATCACAGTCGGTGTGCGAGGCCATGTTTTGCGAGCCTTCAAAGAAACGACGCATGCGCGCGGCGACTTCGATATTGCCGGCAAAGGCGCGAATTTGATGCAGTTCTTCACGGAACGGCGAACCGCTGCCCTGCATGCCCTCGATGCTCATGGCGCCCGCCAGATCCGCAAGGTCCAGCAGGTAGCGCATTTTGGTCAGCGCCGTGATGCCGTGTGACAGAATAAACTGGGTGCCGTTAATAAGCGCCAGGCCTTCTTTGGCGTGCAGTTCCAGCGGCTCCAGGCCGTTTTCGCGCAGCGCCTGTGCGGCAGGCACCATGCCGTCGCCGTGCCAGAATTCACCCTCGCCGATGAGCGGCAGGAACAGGTGAGACAACGGGGCCAAATCACCCGAGGCGCCGACCGAGCCCTGCTCGGGCACCACCGGGATCAGATCCAGTTCGAGGAACTTCAGCATGCGCTCAACCACTTCCAGGCGAATGCCAGAGAAACCCTGGCTCAGTGCATGTACCTTAGTAATAAGCATCAGCTTGGAAATTGCTTTGGCGATCGGTTCGCCGACGCCCACCGCGTGGGTGATCAGCAGATTTTTTTGCAGCAAATGCGTTTCTTGCGGTGAGATCTGGGTATCGCACAGCGGGCCGAAACCGGTATTGATGCCGTAGATGGCCTTGTCCGACGCAGCCATAATGTCGACATTGTTGCGACTGGCATTGATCTTATCCAAGGCCTCCTGGCAAAGTTCGGCCTTGATACTGCCGTCGGCAATACCGTTTACGATATCAAGATTTAGCTGGTCAACACCGTATCTAAACGTCATCTTATTCTCCTAACTGGCTGATTTATTAAGCATCAACATGCTTGTCATGAGCTTATCCTAGCTTGCCGAAGATGTTTTATAAATGCATAATAATCGTAATTCATTCCGCTTTTATCGAACTAAAGGCGGCGAGTAACGTTTAGGGCTAAACGCAGAGAACAAGGGGCCGACGAATGCAGGTGCATGACGTTGATTTACGCTTACTGAGAATATTCGTCGCCATCGTCGAGTGCGGCGGCCTGTCGGCGGCGGAATCCCGCCTCAACATCGGGCGCTCGACCATCAGCTCCCATCTCTCCGATCTGGAGGTGCGACTCGGGCTTAAGCTGTGTAAACGCGGTCGCAGCGGTTTCGAATTAACCGAGCCGGGGCGGGTGACCTATCAGGCCTCGTTGGAGCTGCTGCAACAATGCGAGGCGTTTGCCACCACGGTGGCGAGTTCCAAAAACGAGCTGTCCGGCCGGGTGACCATCGCCATCATAGATACCCTGGTAAGCGACCCGCGCTGCGGCGTGGCCCAGGCGATTGCGGCGCTGAAAGAGAAAAGCGACAACCTGCAGTTCGATATCAACGTGTGTGAAGCGCGCGAAGTGGAAACGTCCGTCGTTAACGGCCGCTCCCTGGTGGGTATCGGCGTCAGCCGACACCATTTAAGAGGGCTTGATTACACCCCCCTGCACGACGAAACCAACTATTTGTATTGCGGCGCGGGCCATCCGCTGTTCGACTGCGAGCCCGCTGAAATATCCACGCTGTTGCAAAGGGCCGAAATCATCACCAGCGGCTATATGCGCGACAAGGAAACCCGCAACGACGATTTGAATTATCAAAACAGCGCCATCGCCTATCACGATGAGGGCATCGCCCACCTGATCCTGTCGGGCAAATTTATCGGTTACCTGCCGGAGCACTACGCCAGCGCCTGGGTCGACAAGGGGCTGTTTAGGGCGATTCTGCCGAATAAGTATTGCTATAAGATCCCGGTGATGCTGATCACCTCAAAAAGCAATGCCGCCTCGCCCCTCGCCCAGGCACTGACCGACGAGATCAAACGGTGTCATTCCTTTGCTTGATAAGCAACACTAAACCTCCCCGGGCTCGTCGCCTTTGCTGCCGTAATGTGTGTATATTGCGGAAAACGTAACGGAAAGCTTGCTAGCCCATTGCTTAAGTTCAGTAGGTTGCTTTCCAAACAGGAACCTTGAGGTACGAGGCAAGCAGTTTCGCGGAGGCATCAACGTCAAGGCTTTCGCCGTGATCCATCACATTGGCGCGTTCACCGTTGCGAAAGACCAGATTAAGCTCATAACTCCGGTAAGAGCCGTTGTCAGATCGTATCGACTCACCGATTAACTGCAACGCATAAATATCGCTCAGTCGCCCCTGGCGAGCAGCATCATTTCTTTGCGACGGTTCATAACGTTTGCCGCGAAAATAGGTGCCGGAGGTCTTGTCGAAGGTCATCTTTTTGTTGCTCGATAGCATCAACAGGCTCACACCGACGAACATGGCACCCAGCACCAGCATGCTTGTACCACCCGTTATCTCACCACTCAGGTACAAGTGCGGGCTCACAAAGAACATCACCCCTAAACCCGGCAGCAAAAACAGAGAATATAAAAAGCGTGCGAGAAAGGAAGGTTTCACAATAATTTTGTTATCGGCTTCAACCATATTTTGAGTTTTAAAGTTCGCGCCGCCGGATTTCACCGGATCCCAGCTAATTTTTTCGGCAACGGGGTCGTCGGTGTCTGCTAACTTCACTTGCACTTTATTGATTCTGATTTCCTTGATGCTGTCCATGTATTATTCCTTTTTCGATAAGGACAAAAGCAGCGACCGAGCGTGGCGAGTTCCCAGTAGGGCCGATGCTGCCCGTTCTTGCTAAATGCATAAGTCTTCCAGCACATCATTGACAAAAATAGTGCTGCTGTTAGGCATTTCATTAGAAAAATGGATTTCGACCATTACGCAGGGCTTTCTTCCGTAAACCCGAAAGGGGTTACAGAAGAAAAGTCACACTCAATTATTTCAGATTGAGTAAATAACTCTTGTTTAGAAATCATCTCAATTCACCTTAATAATGTAGAACATGCTGATATTTTTTGGACGTGTCTCGCTACCACCTGTTTCACCAGTTTCTGCACCGCGATTATCCCAATCGTCACCACTCCAGTTTCCACTGTCTAGGTAGGTTGAAGCACTATAACTGTGACTATGAGCTTTTAGTTCATCATTCTGTTTCGTCCCGATTCCGTTTGGATTCAACGTTGCCTGTTCACCCGTCCATGGAAGCCCTTCCCATGTCGTTCGATCTTCATTTGCTGGGTTATCAGCAATAGCGGCGGCTGAGCCCCGTACAAACATGCCGCGCATATCTGGCAGATAAAAGTAATGTTCATCACAACCAAAAAGCTGCCCTCTTCCGGTTGCAACGTAGAAGTCCCAGTACGTATCAGTAGTTGATGAAGGAAGAGGTAGCCTTGAACCATCGCATAGTCTCCAGTTGTCTGGCAGGTGGTCTGGTGAATCTCCTCCGTACATTATGATCGATCCAATTGGCATATCTTGTGGCATCATCTTTTCCTTTAAAATTTACTTTGATTGTTGTTGATATACTAAAAAAATGAACATTAAAGATCCCATTAACAGCGTCGTACCACATGATGCATACATTGCTTGAGTGCCTTATTCTTTAGATCCATTTCTATTCACTGAATCGCCACCGCGAGTAGAACCCTCGGCCGGTGTTTTTTTAGCTATCCAGCCGCTATTTGACGCGCGTAACGCTGTCATCCGTTTCTTCGGCGACGTCGTCTTGCTGATCCGCATTTTGCATTGATTCGTCATCGGGTGTTTCATCATAAGGCTCTGCGCCATTGGGTGCATCATCGTCCGCCACTTCGTCGCTCCACTCTTCGTCATTCGGCGCATCCTGCTCCTCTTGCGGGGGTGTCATCTGCTCCTGAATGGACTCCACGTCGACCCGCGGGTCAAGTGCGGCGGCGAGCGGCGAGGAAACCAGGTCGCCGGTCGCCATCATATAATCCTGCGTGGCCAGGGTTTCGGCCTTCTGCCTTGCATGCACAAAGCGCAGGCGTAAAAACAGCACCAGGGTACAGGCCGACATAAATCCGTACAGCATGCTGTTGCCGAACCACTGCATCAGGGTTGAAGCGATCAGCGGACCGATACTCGCGCCAATTCCGAAGGTCAGCAAAATCGTGGCCGATAACCCGACCCGTTCGTGATGCTCGACCCTGGAATTGGCCAGCGCCGTGGCGAGCGGATAGAGGGTAAATCCCAAAATGCCGAACAGAAAGGTCATTACCAGCGCCAGCACCGAATTATAGGGTGTCATCGCGATGCCGAAGGTTAATATTCCAAGCAGCACAGCATTGATGCGAATAAGGCGGCTGCGCGACATGATGTCGGACAATTTCCCCATCGGCCATTGGGCCAGCAGGCCGGCCAATATGGTGGCCGTCATATAGGTTGCGACGGCCTTGGGTTCCAGGCCGAGATGACTGGCGTAGGCCGGTGCCAACCCGTAGAAGGAACCGACGATCATGCTGCCAATGGCGACCGTGGTCAGCGCCTGCGGCGCCTGTTGCCAGTAATAGGCTATCTTCAGCGGCGCCGGAACCAAAGGCGCGGGGTGAATGCGGCGTGTCAGGGCAATCGGCACGATACAGAGAGAAAAGCAGATGGCGATCAGGATCAGGGGTTCGAGGCCCAGATCCGGATAGAGGCTGATCGCTCCCTGGCCCAAGATCAGCGCGAAGTAAGAGACAATCATATAACTGGCAAAGACGGTGCCCCGTTGGCTGCTTTCCGCCTGCTCGTTGAGCCAGCTTTCGAGCACCATGTATTGGCACATCATGCCCATCCCCACCAGCAGGCGCAACACCACCCAAACGGTGAGTTCATCAACCAGTGCATGGCCGAGGGCGGAGGCGGCGACGATGCCCGCGCTGGCGACGAAGGCACGAATATGACCTACCCGGGCAATCAAGCGATGGCCGATTTTGGAGCCGGTAACCAATCCCGCATAGTAGGCAGACATCATGAAGCCGATCCACAACTGCGGCACCTGCATGGCCGAGAGCCTGAGCCCCAAATAGGTCGTGAGTAAGCCGCTGGCCAATACGGTCAAAAGGGCCGTGCAATATAAAGAGGCGAACGTGCGTAGCGAATGTAGCATTGACAAATCCTGGTCGAATCGACACCTAGAGTATACCAGCAGGGTTATTCGGCGCGCATGGCATTTTTACCCTGAGTTGATGGTCTCACCTGGATGCGGTGATTTAGCTTTGCATGGCAAACAATCCAAAGCCCTTACGAGCCGCCCTAGACTAAATAGGGCAGCGATAAGTAAACCCTAACCGGGTAATGGCCGACCCGTCGATAATGCGTTCAACCTTTTTTTCACCGTTAAATTGCGCTGCCGGATTCCCCGCCTGCGCACAGGCCGCGGTGTAATATGCCTCCTTGCCGGGGTGCGCCGGGTATACCAGATTATAGATTTGCTCCGCGTCCGCCCAATTGGCGAACAGGCAGTCCAGCGCCGCGATAATGTCTTCCCGGCGGATCAGGTTAACCGGCTCGTCAGGGTGGCTAGAAAGCTGTTTTCCCGCGACAAACTGGCCGGGCTCACGACCCGGGCCGATTAAACCGGCCAGCCGCACTATCTTACCGCCCGCTTTGGCAACGGCCTCTTCGGCATCCAGCAACCTTTGCTGTCGTGCAGTGTTCAGCTGTAACGGAGACGTTTCGCTATAAATTCCCGGCGCCTCAGGATAGATGCCGGTTGACGAGCAAAGCACAAAACCTTTGCCCTGCATATCCCTGTAAAGTGCCAACGCCGCTGCCAGGGTTTCCGGATAATTGCTTTCGGGCTGCCGGCTGCCGGGCGGAATACAGCAAAGCCAATAGGCGTTTTCCAACGTCAGGTTATGTTCCGGCTTACCGTTATCCAGGTGAAATACG
>JBNKEN010000364.1:0-11487 GCA_050288805.1 Pseudoalteromonas sp. | reverse complement strand
CGGATTGGGGCTGGCGATCACCAAACATGTACTTTCCCGCCATGACTCGATGTTGAAGATTCACAGTAAGCTTGGTGAAGGATCCTGTTTTTCTTTCAGTTTTTCACCAGTTCGGGTGGTAAAAATGGCAAAGCCGGAAATTGCCTGAAGTCACAAAATTGTCATATAGAAGTAATTTAACTGTCATCTAATGGCTGCACAATTGTCCGCAGTTAGGAACTGGGATGAACAATCGGAGAAACCCAAATGAAATTTAAAAACCTAGTCGCCGCGATGGGCGTGGCTGTTGCAACTTTCGTTTCCGGCAATGCTGCTGCCGTTGACAGTACTATCCCTGAATACAACAAAACCAGCGGGATCTCTGGTAACTTCTCAACCGTAGGTTCAGATACGCTGGCTAACATGATGACCTTCTGGGCTGAAGAATATAAGCGTATGTATCCAAACGTTAATATTCAAATCCAGGCGGCCGGTTCTTCTACTGCTCCACCTGCTCTGACAGAAGGCACTTCAAACTTCGGTCCTATGAGCCGTAAGATGAAGTCTAAGGAAATCGAAGCGTTCGAAAAGCGTTACGGTTACAAGCCTACCGAAGTGCGCGTTGCTATCGATGCCCTGGCGGTATTCGTACACAAAGACAACCCTATCGAAGGTCTGCGTATCGACCAGATCGATGCCATCTTCTCTTCAACCCGCAAGTGTGGTGCTGATAAAGAAGTTAACCGTTGGGGTGAAGTAGGCCTGACAGGTGACTGGGCGGGTAAAGATATCCAGCTTTACGGTCGTAACTCGGTATCTGGTACCTACGGTTACTTCAAGTCTAAAGCCCTGTGTAAGGGTGACTTCCGCAACAATGTAAACGAACAACCTGGTTCGGCTTCTGTTGTACAGTCAATTTCTTCTTCAGTGAACGCAATCGGCTACTCAGGTATCGGTTACAAGACATCTGGTGTTCGTACCGTGCCTCTGGCTAAGAAAGGCGACCACTTTGTTGATGCAACAATGGAAAACGTAGCTGCCGGTAAATACCCGCTGTCTCGCTTCCTGTACGTTTACGTGAACAAGCACCCTAACAAGCCACTGGCGCCTATCGAAGCTGAATTCCTGAAAATGGTTCTGTCTCAGGAAGGTCAGAAAATCGTAGAAAAAGACGGCTATATCCCGCTGTCTGGCAAAATGGTTGACCAGGAACTGAAAAAGCTGGGTCTGCTGTAAGACTGCAATTTTCTAAAACAGATATAGTTTAAACCGCCCTTCGGGGCGGTTTTTTTGTACGGGATGTACGGTCAGGGATGATGTTCCCGACAATCCCCAAGTACCTACATCCATGTAGGCACCGCTTCCGCGTCCAGCTAGCGCTCAGGCCATGCCGCGAGCTCATGGATGATATCCATGATCCGGCTCCTCGCAGGCTCAGGGAAAAAATAGTTCACTGGACTATTTTTTACGCGCTCACTCTCACCCTTACAGGGCCGCCCACGGCGCGCAACTTTTCCTTAAAAATTTTATGCCTGTAAGAACTGCTTACAAAGTATTGCATCCGGCGGGTTTTATCGCCGGGCGAGTATGCGTAAAGTCATGAAAAATATCTAATAAACGAGTAGTTAAAGATGAAACAGTATGTGGTTACGGTTTTCTTGTTGTTGTGCGCCGGATGCAGTTCGGTGCCGTTCGGCACCATCGCCCGCTTAAGTACCTTTGACGCAGAGGATTTCAGCCTGCTCAACGGTGAGGAGCTTGAGGTCAGGATATCCCTGCCCGCAGAGTTTAAGCTGAATATCGAGGACAGTGCGCTGGAAGTGGAGGCGGATTCCAGGGCCGGAATACACAGCAGCGCATTTGAGCTTGCGTTGCTTAAGCAGCAAACGGGTATCAAACCGGGCGGCTTGTTTGCGTCCGAACGACAGATAAATATTTACCGCCTGACGCTCAGTCCTCGCAGTATCGACAAGTTTAAGCGCCTGCAACGGTTTTTTACCGAGGCGCCGATCGACAACCTGAATATTCGCGTTAAACCTAAGATGCTGGATTTTCCCGCAGAGGCGCAGGAAGTCGAGCTTTGGATCGAGCTGCAATTATCCAAATCTGAAGGCTATATGACGCTGCTGGACGGCGCGACCTTGCCTTTGAACGCTCTTCCCAAAGCGGATGGATCAGGGCGTTCCTGAGCCATCCAACTGTTTGGCCTGTTCCTTACAGCGGTTGAACTGTTCAATGCACTTATTGATGCAGACGTCGTTGCCGAAGCAATCGGGGCCGTTTTGCTGCTGACAACTGGATTCACATTGAAAGTTTTGCTGGGCACATTGGTTGAGTTCGGGGGAATTGACCCGGCTTTGGCAGGCGCCGAGCAGTAGCCCGAGCGCCAGAATAAGGGGTTTGCGCATAGGTGATCCTGACCTTTTTTAGGTTTTAATCACAGTCTAGCGTCAAATTGTCGATAAGGCGCACTTTTCCTAAAAATGCGGCGGCCAATATCACCAGCTGACTGTCATCGGCATTCGCTGGCTTGAGGCTGGTACGTTCGGCGATGCTGAAATAATCCGGTTTCAGGCCCGCCTGTTCGAGCGCCTGTTTGGCGTTTTGTTCCAGCGCCTGGAAATCCCTGTTACCGCCGCGAAGGGCTTCTGCACAGCTTCTCAGGGCCTGGAAAAGCGCCGTGGCGGTTTGTTTTTCGTCTTCGTTCAGATAGCCGTTGCGCGAACTGAGAGCCAGGCCGGAGACTTCCCGCTGGGTGGGAACGCCTATCACTTCCACCGGTATGGACAGATCCTTCACCATGGTTTTGATCACCTGCAGCTGCTGGAAGTCTTTTTCGCCGAAACAGGCGATGTCGGGCTGTACCAGGTTGAACAGCTTGGTTACCACGGTCGCTACGCCGCGAAAGTGCCCCGGACGCGAACCGCCGCAGTATCCCATGGAGACTTCGGGGACCTCGACATAGGATTGGGTGCCCAGGCCGTTCGGGTACATGGTGGCGACGCTCGGCGTGAAGACGATATCGGTGCCGAGCTCTGCGAGCCCCTGGCAGTCTTGCTCCAGGGTGCGGGGATAATTGTCGAGATCTTCACCGGCGCCGAACTGCATGGGGTTGACGAAGATGCTGACCACCACCTTATCGGCCAGGGTCTTGGCCTTTTCCACCAGGGAAAAATGACCCTGGTGCAGATTGCCCATGGTAGGGACGAAGGCGATGCTCAGGCCCGCTTGGCGCCAGGCCTTGATCTGGCTGCGCAGGGCGATGACTTCACTGACTGTATGCATTAGTTAAACTCGTGTTCCGGAGCCGGAAAGGCGCCGCTTTTGACATCATCACAATATTTTTTCACGGCAGCCGGCATGTCGCCAGTTTCTGCCAGAAAGTTTTTAGAAAACTTCGGAATATAGCCGGCGGAAATCCCCACCAAATCGTGCATAACCAGGATCTGGCCGTCGGTTTCCTTGCCCGCGCCTATGCCTATGGTCGGGATGGCTAGGGCGTCGGTGATGCGTTTGGCAAGCGCCGAGGGAATACATTCAAGCACCAGCAGCTGTGCGCCCGCCTGTTCCAGCGCCTTGGCGTCGGCGATCATTTTTTCCGCCTGCTCGTCGTCGCGTCCCTGGATCTTGAAACCGCCGAATACGTGCACCGATTGCGGTGTCAGGCCCAAATGGCCGCAGACCGGGATCCCTTGCTGGGTCAGTTTGCGAATGCTGTCATAAAGCCATTCACCGCCCTCGAGTTTGACCATGTTGGCCCCGGCGCGCATCAGTTCGGCCGCATTTTTACAGGCGTCTTCGGCGCTTGAGTAACTCATAAACGGCATGTCGGCGATAACAAACAACTCGTTGCTGCCGGCCCGTACACAGCGGGTGTGATAGGCGATATCCGCCACGCTGACCGCCAGGGTATCGTCGCCGCCTTGCAGCACCATGCCGAGGGAATCGCCGACCAGGATCACGTCGACCCCTTGAGCGTGAAACAGTTTGGCGAAGCTGGCGTCATAGGCCGTCAGCGCGGTGATCTTTTCGCCCTGGTGTTTTTTCTTGGCGAGGGAGGATACGGTTATTTTTGCCATAATGCGTTCCGTGTGATTTTTATTGTGGTGCCGGCAGTAAGGGGCGGCACTAGGATTCGTTGATGATGCTAAGGCCGTTGCGCTCGATGGTTGCGGCAAGTTCGGCCACCGGGGTGCCGTCCGGTAAACATAGCTCCGGCACCAGTTCCAGAAGCGGCAACAACACAAATTCTCTTTCCTTGATACCGTAATGCGGTACCGTCAGGCGCTCGCAATCCAGCAACTGTCCACCAAACAGCAGAATATCTATGTCGAGGGTACGCGGACCCCAACGCTCTTCCTTACGAACCCGCCCGAGATCCAGCTCTATTTTCTGGGTCAGGTCGAGCAAGGCCAGGGGCGTCAGTTCGGTGTCCAGGCGCGCAACCGCGTTGACGTAGTCGGGCTGATCCTGAGGACCCATGGGGCGACTGCTGTAAAACGATGACACGGCCAGATTGTGGCAGTGCGGCAGCAATTTTAGCGCCGCGACGGCCTGTTTTAATTGTTCCAACGGGCTGTTCAGGTTGGCGCCGAGCCCGAGGTAAACGGTTTCCATTGATCAGGATTCCGCACTGCGGGGCTTGCGGCGGCGCGGTTTACGACGGCGCTGACTGCCGTCCGGGCCCAATGCCTTTACCATGGCTTTCTGGCCATTGGTATCTTCGGCCAGGTACCGGGTCCACCAGGCTGCCAGTTCGGCCTGTTCCGTATCGCCGCTTTCAACCTGCAGCAGCAGGAAGTCGTATGCCGCTTTGAATTTAGGTTGCTGGCTCAGACGGTAGGCGCGCTGGCCGCTGCGTTTATCCAGCCGGGATTGGATATGCCAGATATCGCGGGCGCCCAGGGTAAAGCGCTTGGGTACAGCAACCTGGCGGGCGCTTTCCGAAAGCACCAGATTCATGGCCTGGGCGATGGCGTCGAATTCCGCCATGCGTTCGGTTTTTATCAGCTGCTGGGTGCGCTCGCGCAGCGGGAACCACAGCAGGGCGGCGAAGATAAACGCCGGCGTGACCTTCTTATCCGCATTGATGCGGTGATCCGTGTTGTGGAACATGCGCTCGATAAAACGCTGTTCATAACCGTCCGGGTTTTTGTCGAGGATGCTGTCGAGCGCCGGGAACAGGTACTTGAACAGGCCGTATCGGCGCAGCATTTTGAAGTTGGCTTCCGCCTTGCCGGCGAGGAAAAGCTTGAGACATTCTTCAAACAGGCGAGCGGACGGAATATTGCCGAGCAGATCGGCCAGTTTGGCGATCGGCTTTTCGGTCGCCGGGGCGATGGTCATATCCAGTTTGGTGGCGAATCGTACGGCGCGCAGCATGCGTACCGGGTCTTCCCGGTAGCGGGTTTCCGGATCGCCGATCAGTTCGATTTTTCGCTCCTTGATAGCGCGAATGCCGTCGGCGTAATCGTGAACGCTGAAATCCTTGATATCGTAGTACAGGGCGTTGATTGAAAAATCGCGGCGCTCCGCGTCTTCATCTATGCTGCCGTAGACGTTGTCGCGCAGCAACTGGCCGTGTTCGCTCGACTGGCTTATCGGATCTTTTGTGTTGTCGGCCTGGTGGTGACCGCGCATGGTCGCCACTTCAATGATTTCGCGACCGAACACGATGTGGGCGAGGCGAAAACGGCGGCCGATCAGGCGACAGTTGCGAAACAGTTTTTTCACCTGCTCCGGGGTGGCGTTGGTCACCACATCGAAATCTTTCGGTTCGATCCCCAGCAGCACATCACGAATACAGCCGCCGACCAGGTAGGCGTCGTAACCGCCGTCTTTCAGGCGATAGAGCACCTTAAGGGCATTGGGGCTGAAACTCGAGCGGGAGATGCCGTGCTCGCTGCGAGGCACGATAAGCGGGCCATGCTCGCTGCGGACGGTGGGTGTTTCACCCTTGGCCGACGGGGCGATGACTTGTCGGCAAAACTGGAATAATTTGGAAATAATAACCTTCTCTCCCAAAACGTGAGTGCACTACATTGCGGGCATGTTAAGGTCCGCTATGATATACCAGCGCACCGCAAAAATTAAGCGACTGCGCATAATTTTAGCAATCCGGCGGTTGTTTATTTGGCTTTTACGGGAACAAAGCTCGCACCCTGTTCGTTGTTCGACTGCAAAACCTGGATTTCCAGGACATTCGGCACGCTTTCGAGCCGCCAGTTTTCCCTTGCCCAGGCCAGCATCGCAGCGACGTTTTGGCGTTTCAGCTCGTCGGGCGGTGTCATACCCAAAAATCGCATGGCGTCGAACAAGGCTCCCTGCGGTGCTTTTTTGTCGATGGCCGGTGCGTAATTCTGCTTCGACAGCTTAAAGCCCGGTTCCGCAACGGCCAGCGGCAGATGGGCGTAGCGGGGGATTGACGCCTGCAATTCCTGAAACAGGCCAATCTGCCTGGCGGTCGGTTCCAGCAGATCTGCGCCGCGCACCACATGGGTGATCCCTTGCTCGATATCGTCGACCACCACAACCAGTTGATAGGCGTACAAGCCGTCCCTGCGCTTGACTATGTAGTCTTCCTCGGCAAGAGAACGGGGAATGCTTACCTCGCCCTGGACGGCGTCACTGTAATGATAGACCGGATGGGCCTGAATAAGCCGCAGGGCGGTGTCTTTTTCCGTCAGGCCGAGGGCGCGACAGCTGTTCGCATAGATGCCGCCGCTCGCCTTGATGTCGCGTCGCGAGCACCGGCAGTAGTACAGGTGTTCGTTGCCGGCCAACCGGTTCAGGGTGTCGTGATAGAGGTCGTGACGCCGGCTTTGGTAAACCACCTCGCCGTCCCATTCCAGGCCATAGGCTTCCAGGGTGCGCAAAATGTCGTCTGCGGCACCGGGCATCACGCGCGGGGTATCTATGTCTTCGATGCGTACCAGCCAGCGGCCGGAATGAGATTTTGCATCCAGGTAGCTGCCGAGGGCGGCGATAAGGGAACCAAAATGAAGCGGGCCCGAAGGCGACGGCGCAAAGCGACCGCAATAGCCGCGGTCGCCACCGGAATAGAAGGGATGCATAGGGCGCGGAAGTTAGCCGCGACCCGATTGTTTTTCTTTGATTTCGGCCAGAGTCTTACAATCTACGCACAGATCGGCGGTAGGACGCGCCTCAAGGCGGCGGATACCGATTTCGATGCCGCACGATTCGCAGTAACCAAAATCATCGTCGTCGATAAGCTGCAGGGTTTTTTCTATTTTCTTGATCAGCTTACGCTCGCGATCCCGGGTGCGCAGTTCCAGTGAGAATTCTTCTTCCTGTGCCGCCCTGTCTACCGGATCGGGGAAATTGGCCGCTTCGTCCTGCATGTGCGTCTTGGTGCGGTCAACTTCGTTACGTAAATCGTTACGCCAAGTTTCGAGAATCTTTTTGAAATGAGCGCGTTGCTTCTCATTCATGTATTCTTCGCCCGGTTGCTCTTGGTACGGCTCTAAACCAGCCTGAGCCAACAGCCCTAATTTTCTTTGCTCTGGCATAACTTTCTCCTAAATCCTTAAAACCAAAGTCCCCGGTATTAACCGGCGGCTATAAATAACAGAATCTTACGGGGCTGGCAAATACTTTGTTTACCCCGGTTGTAACGAGGCGTTACTCGTTTTATAGCCGGTGATCGAATCAATATGGGGGCGTTTTAAGATAATTCAATCCCCCTAAGCTTAGCGGTAAGTGCTAATTCATGCATGCTTTCGCTTTGTTGCCCGATTTAGCACTGCGCCCTGGTAACGGGTACTGCGTGTTGCAACGCCATGTGCGTCGGGCTGATATCGGCCCGGTAGGCGAGTACTTCTACGCCGCTCTTGAGCGCCTCGTTGAAGAGTTTTGCATAGGCGCCGTCGATATGCGCCGCGGCGGTGACGGTGCGGATCCCGCTATGCAGTACGGCAAAAAACAGCACGGCGCGGTGCCCCTGTTTCACCATCTCGATAAGCTCGCGCAGGTGTTTCTGCCCGCGTTCGGTTTTGGCGTCGGGAAAATAACCCTGCTCTTCGCCCTCAAGCAGGGTCACCGATTTAACCTCGATATAACAGCTCGGTTTGTCCGGGTCTTCGAGCAGCAGGTCGATGCGGCTGTTTTCGCTGCCGTATTTCACTTCGCTGCGAAGGCTTTTGTAGCCGCTAAGCTCGGGAATCCGGCCCTGTTCGATGGCTTCCTGCGTAACGCGGTTGGCCAGGGCCGTATTGACGCAGATCAGATCGCCCCGCGTGTTCTGCGTCAGTTCCAGCGAGCAGGGATATTTGCGCTTGGCGTTGTCGCTTTGCGAGTAATAGGCGGAAAAGCCGGGCTCGGCGCAGCCGGTCATTCGGCCTGTATTGGCGCAGTGGGCGGTAAATTGATGGCCGTCGGGGGTCTCCAGATCGGCTAAAAAACGTTTGTAGCGTTTGAGCAGGCGCGCTTTTTTCAGCGCGGGAGTGAACTCCATTATTTTAATCTCAGGCAGTTGGGGTCTGTGGCCGGCTATAGTAAACTGATGCGACCTTTAGTGCGCAAGAGATTTAATCAAAAATGAGCGAACAATTTATCGTACGGTTAAGTGAACAGGCCGCCGTTGCTCCCTGGGCGCAGGATGCCCTGGTGTCATTCGATGCAAACGGCGCCATCGTGCACCTACGTGAAGAAGAAACCCTGAAAGGGGTTCAGAGCGCGGCTCGCAGCCTGGCCGGTCAGGGACTGAAAAGAGTGTCTCTTGAGGGCGATGCCTGGTGCACCGAAAGCCAGTGGGCGTTCTATCAGGGCTTCGTCAGTCCCAAGTTGCTGGACGGCGTGGAATTCGTCGCCAATGAGCAGTCGGACTTAAACGAACTCAATGCACTGAAAACGTCCGCCATTTGGGCGCGCCAGATGATCAACGGCACAGCCGAAGACGTGTATCCGGAAAGCCTGGCGGAAAAGGCCGGCGAATTCATTCAATCGCTGGCGCCCGAGCATGTCAGCTACCAGATCATCAAGGGCGACGCCCTGTTGGAACAACAGTGGATCGGTATTCACTCGGTCGGTCGCGGTTCGGCCCGTCCGCCCGTGCTGTTGGCGCTCGACTACAACCCGAGCGGCAAGGACGACGAAGCCGTTGCCGCGGCCCTGGTGGGTAAGGGCATTACCTTCGATTCGGGCGGTTATTCCATCAAGCCGAGCGAAGGCATGCTGGGTATGAAATGCGACATGGGCGGTGCGGCGACCGTTACCGCAGGCCTCGCACTGGCTATCCAGCGCGGCGTGAAAAAACGCATCAAGCTGTTCCTGTGCTGTGCGGAAAACCTGATCTCGGGCAATGCCTACAAGCTGGGCGATATCCTGACCTATAAAAACGGCACCACGGTTGAAATCGTCAACACCGATGCCGAGGGTCGCCTGGTGCTGGCCGACGGCCTGATGGCGGCGAGCGAAACAGGCGCGCAGGTGATCATCAATGCCGCCACCCTGACCGGTGCCGCGATGATGGCGGTAGGCCAGGAATACAACGCGCTGTTCGGTCTCGACAAGGAGTTTGTCCGTGAGGTCGAAGGCTTTGCTGCCGACGAATTCGAGGCCGCGTGGCCGTTGCCGCTGGAAAAATGGCACCAGAAAAACTGTCCGTCGGCCTACGCCGATACCGCCAACAGCCGTCCGCAGAAAGGCGGTGGTTTCGGCGGCGCGTCGAACGCGGCGGGTTTCCTGTCGCGCTTTGTCCGCGATGAGGGTAAAAACTGGGTGCATATCGATCTGGCCGCGGCCTTCCGCGACAGTGCCAGCGCCGAATGGGCGCCGGGTGCAACCACCCAGGGAATGCGTACCGTAGCGCGTACCTTGCAGGAAAAAGCATAACGCGGATACTTAATAAAGGCGCCTCAGGGCGCTTTTTTTTTCAAAAATCGAACCGGGGTACAAACTGTAAACGGCTGATCATCTTGGGTATAGTGGTATTTTTAGCCGATAAGAATAACGACACTATGCTTAAACATGTTTCCCTCATTTTGGCCGCTACCGTGGCCGGCGCAATCAGCGTTTCCTGCCGGGCCGCGGATATCGCCCTCACACACGTCAATGTGATCGATGTTGCTAAAGGGGTGGTCGTTAAAGACCAAAGCGTACTGCTGCGCGATGACCGCATCTTTTCCGTTCAAGGTGCAGGCAAGGCCTTACCCGACGGGTTTACAGAGGTGTCTCTTAAAGGCAAGTACCTGATGCCGGGGCTGATAGACGCCCATGTTCACCATGCCACCGAACCCGAGGGATATGACAACGCGCAAATCACCCAACAACGCCTGATGCGCCTGCTGCGCGGCGGCGTGACCTCGGTGCGGGATATGGGCGGCGATACTCGCGTGTTGGCCGGGCTTAAACGCGATGCTCAATTGGGTTTGATCCAGTCTCCGAATATCTATTATTCGGTCATTCTGGGCGGCGAAACGTTCTTTTCGGATCCGCGCACCGAGGCCTCTGCCCGGGGGGAAATTCCCGGGCAGACCGATTGGATGCGATCCGTTGATGAAAACACGGATTTTGACGCCCTGATGCAGCGGACGCTGGGAACCGGGGCAACGGGCATCAAGATCTATGCTGACGTGCCTGCTCCGGTGGTGGAAAAACTGACCGTGGCCGCGAAAAAGGCGGGCGTAAAGGTGTGGTCTCACGCCTACATAGGGCCGAATAAGCCGTCAGAAATAGTCAGGGCCGGTGTTGAGGTCATTTCCCATGTGCCCGACCTGTCTGCCGAGGTCATCGACAACTATAAGGGCTGGCGTCGTCAAAATGCCGCCATTTCAGACGCCGTTCGCGAGGCGTCGTTTTTGCCCGAGAACTATCTGGCGCTGCTTGAACTGATGAAACAAAAAGGCACCTTGCTGGATGCAACGCTGCGCGTGTTTGAGCATTACCGTGAGCGGGGGGACAACGGCGAAACCATTTTTCAGCACGGGGTGATGTTAAGTAAGTTGGCTCACCAGGCGGGCGTTAAATTTGCCGTGGGTACCGACTATGTTGATGATGGCGCTGTGCTTCCCGCCATTCATGATGAGTTAGCCCTGTTGGTCGAGCAGGGCGGTTTGTCGGCGGCCGAGGCGCTTAACGCGGCGACCGTCAATAACGCCGAGGTATTGGGCCTGGCACAACAGTTCGGTGAGGTCGCCAAGGGGATGCGAGCCGATCTATTGGTGCTGAACCGGGATCCGCTGGAAAATATTCGCCATACTCGGGATATTGCGCACGTGATCAAGCTGGGGCGCTTTGTCTATCGCGGCGACGATCCTCGCCTGCCGTTTGTCAGCGCCCGAGAAGCCGGGGGAATGTTGTGGTTGTCCGGCCAGATAGGCAACTTTCCCGGAACCATGACGCTGGCGTCAGAGGATGTCGAGGGGCAGATGCATCAGGCGATGGCCAATATCCGCTCGGTTCTGCTTGAGCATGGGCTGACCCTAAACGACGTACAGAAGTGCACCTTAATGCTCGGCGATATTAACGACTGGCAGGCGGCGAGTGCCG
>JBNKEN010000363.1:0-8446 GCA_050288805.1 Pseudoalteromonas sp. | reverse complement strand
TCATCTTGATTTCAAACATCTTTACCTCGGGACGCTCTGCCAGCGCCCGGAGCTTTTCAGCACTGAGCCTGCCCTCGCCGTCGCGCACGCCGTACTTGGCGGTGCCGATCTGAAACACGATGTCGCAGCCGCCTTCGAGGTGATAGGGACTGAGCCCCCCTTCGCCGGTGTTCATCCAGCATCCCGCCTGCTTGGCGCCCCGCGACAGGGCCCGCACCGCA
Organism: Pseudoalteromonas sp.; assembly: GCA_050288805.1. Taxonomy (GTDB): domain Bacteria; phylum Pseudomonadota; class Gammaproteobacteria; order Enterobacterales; family Alteromonadaceae; genus Pseudoalteromonas. The sequence goes on along the minus strand of JBNKEN010000363.1, from coordinate 8,225 downwards.
GGCGCCGACAGGGCGCCGAAACTCATGCCGGAAATATTGAAAACCGAATGGGTGACATAGGGTTCGGCGCAATAGGGGCCTATGGTTACGGGGCCAGGCTCCACCGCGTCCTCATCCAGGGTCGGAAAGGCGCAGTTCATAAACATAATGGTGCCGGCCGGTTCCAGGCTGCTGGTCGAGCCGAAGGCCGAGGTGCGATCGAGATTTTTCGCCGCCTTGTAGACCCAGGAGCGATCGGCCCGGTTGAAGGGCATCTCCTCACGGTCCATGGCGAAGAAATACTGACGGAAAAACTCGCCCTGGCGCTCGAAAAAGTAGCGAAAACGCCCGATAACCGGGTAATTTCGCCGTATCGCGTGCTTGTTCTGGCGCACGTCCACCAGATACATGTAGCCGATCAGTAATCCCACGCCCACCAGCACCAGTACAAATACGCCCGACAGAATATTTACCGCTGAAACAAAAAAATCGCTCACGACCGCTCGTCCACATCCGTTTAACTATTATTCCAGTGTACATGACAAATACGAGTTATCCAGTTGATTTAAAGCATGTTTAACTTGGTTTTCCGGTTGTGCCGAGCGTCACCTCCTGTGACCTGGTGCTTGGTTGAAATCCGTCGGGCCGTTACAATGGCGGCCCGCTTTCAGGAGTTGTCATGCCAGAGAAAATCCGCCTTGCCAAATACCTCGGTCACGCCGGTGTGTGTTCACGCCGTGCGGCCTCTCGTCTGATAGATGCAGGCAGAGTACTGGTTAACGGCCGACTCGCCAATCATATTGACCACGTTGACCAGAACGATAGGATCACGGTTGACGGGGTGCTCGTGGAACCCCCGAAAGAAAAGCGCTACCTCGCCTACCATAAGCCGGTTGGCATCGACTGCAAGCTGCGTCCCGACGATCCGAGCAGTTTGTTTCACCTGCTGCCGCCGGGCCCGCGCATCTACCCGGTCGGTCGGCTCGATAAGGATTCCCGCGGCTTGTTGTTGCTGACCAACGACGGCGAGTTGTGTAACCGGCTGATCCATCCCGATCATCACCAGGAAAAAGAATACCTGGTGACGGTGGATCGCCCGCTGGACGACGAATTCTGTCGGCGTATGGCTGAGGGAGTCATGATCGACGGGCAGAGCACCTTACCCTGCCGGGTCTGGCAAGTGGAGCCCACGCGCTTTCGCATCATCCTCAGACAGGGACTCAACCGCCAGATCCGCAAGATGGCAAGGGCCTGCGGCTATCGGGTGATCGATCTCTACCGCGAGCGCATCGCCCGGCTGAACCTGAGCGAACTCTCGCTCGCCGAGGGCGAATTTCGGCCAATAAAAAAGCAAGATATCGGCTGATATCTTGCAATATGGGTAATCGAAGGGAAACTAACTGACGGACGGCAATAATCAGCGCCCGTATTTAAAAGCCTAGCAGAGCACGGCAAGTTCGGATTGATCTAGAATAAGTTTTGCGCGAATGGCATTTACTCCCGCTTCTCATGAGGAAAGGCGGGATAAAAAAAGGCCACCTAGTAGGGGGCGGCCAGTGCAATAGCATCACCTGTATTCTAGCTCGCTCAACGCTCGGGCGCCTGCGACATAATGTCGCAATCCGTGAATAATCGGTATGAATAAAATGCATTCGCCGACGATCGGCCGGCCTGTTAATCTGAGCATCCGCACATTAATAAAAGGAAACGAGATGAGCTGGATCCTGCTCACCCTAATGGCCGCCTTTATGCAGGCCTGGCGCAACGCACTGCAAAGCCGTTTAAGCGAGCACGCCAGTGTGGCCGGTGTCACCCTGGCCCGTTTTATCGCCGCGGCGCCGCTTGCCGGCATCTACCTGCTGCTGTTGTACCTGTGGCAACCGGCTCAGGCGCTCGATGCGCGCCCTTCGTTCTGGATCTACGTGATTGCAGCCTCGTTGATGCAAATCCTCGCCACCGCCCTGATGGTGCGTTTGTTCAAACTCAATAATTACGCCGTCGGCGCCGGGCTGGCCAAAAGCGAGGCCCTGGTGGCGGCGGTGTTGGGCATGCTGTTTTTCGGCTCCTTTCTCAGCCCGCTGGGATGGCTGGGGGTGCTGATCGGTGCACTGGCGGTGATGCTGCTGAGCGGTGCAACGCTGCGCCAGTTCAGCCCGGCCACCGCCGTTACGGGCCTTGCCTGCGGCAGCGCCTTCGCCCTGACCTCGCTGTGGGTGCGAGAAGCCAGCCTGAATTCCGGCCTGATGTTTCCCCACAGCGCCGCCTGGGTGCTGTTTCTGGTGCTCTGTTTGCAGTGCCTGGTGCTGCTGGTATACCTCATACTGCGCGAGCCCGGCACCCTTGACGCATTATGGCGTCATCGCTACCTGACCCTGGCGATCAGCGTATGCAGCTGCATAGGCTCCATCGGCTGGTTCGGCGCCATGAGCCTGCAACAGGTTCCCTACGTCAAAACCCTTGGCCAGGTGGAAGTCTTCTTTACCATACTGATCTCTGTGCTGTGGCTGCGACAGCCGGTGAAAAAACGCGACGGCACCGGGCTCATCCTGATAGCCCTTGCCGCCGCGCTGGTGATGTGGGACTGAGTCCGGCTCAATTCTTCGACGCTTTCAAACTGCGGTAGAACAACCGGGTAACCCTTTCTTCGGGCAGCCAGTTGCTGTAGGTCAGGTTCAACGATGCAAGCGGTCTGGCCTCAAGCACCCGTTCCATGCTCGCACCGTCGGCCATGGCTGAAAGCATCAGGCCGCGGGCCTTTTTCAACAGCGCCAGGTACTCGATCAGACCGGCCTTATCGCTGAGCGGTCCGTGACCGGGCACCACCTTGGTCGACGCCTTGATTCTCGGCAGAACGTCTTCCACCGCGTTGATCACCCCGTTCAGACTGCCACCGCCGTCGACATCCACATAGGGCAGGCTGCCGAGATTGAAATAGATATCCGCCATATGCACCACATTGGCGACCTCGAAGAACACCACGCTGTCGCCGTCGGTATGGGCATTGGGGTAATGCACCAACCGGGCATGCTCGTTGTTGAAATGCAGTTGTAATTCATCGGCAAAACTCATTCGCGGCAGGTTAACCGAGCCGGCGCCGTGTTTGTCGCTCAACCGCTCGTATACCCGCTGCTGCGCTATGATATCGGCGCCCTGTTTAACCATATTGGCGTTACCGCCGGTGTGATCGGGGTGATAATGGGTGTTGATCACCCATTTCAGCTCACCGGGATTGATGTTGCGTGCCGTTTCTATAATAGCCTCTGACATCTCGGGATACTGGTCATCGATAAGGTAATTGCCATCGTCCCCCACGCTCAACACCACGTTGCCGCCCTTGCCGTACAGCAGGTATAAATGCTGGCTAAGCTGCTCGGTACGGATCGGCGACTCGGCGGCCATGGCCAGGGGGAGTCCGCCTAAAAGTAACAACGCACAAACTATCTTTTTCATTTTATTGCTCTTTTCTATTTCCAAATCGGCCTACCTAGCATAGCGCAAAAAACCGCTTGCAAAATAATATTACACATGTAATCTTAATTAAATCGATTACATACGTAAGCACTAAATCATGATTGAAATATCCAATGCCGAACTCGACGTAATGCAGGCGATCTGGCAACAGCACCCCGCCAGCGCCCGTGACATCATCCTTCGCCTGCAAAGCGAAAAAGAATGGCATGAAAAAACCGTCAAAACCCTGCTTGGCCGCATGGTTAAAAAAGGCGCCATAGGTTACGAAAAGCAGGGCCGTGAATTTATCTACCGCCCCTTGATAGAACGCGACGAATACAGCCTGAAAGAAGGTAAAAACCTGCTTTCCCGCCTGTTCAGCGGCCGCATCGCCCCCTTGGTCAACGGCTTTGCCAAAACCGGCGAACTGTCGCAACAAGACATCGATGAGCTGAAAAAAGTGATCGCAGACTGGGAGAACAAACAGTAATGACGGACTGGCTTCTTACCCAGCAGGGAACGCTGAGCCTGGCCCTGTTGCTGTTGATATTGGCGAATCGTTTCGTCCTGCCCCGCGCCGGAGCGGACTTTTGTTACAAGCTGTGGGCCGTGGTCCCCTTCGGTCTGCTGTTGTTGAATATGCCCGACGCAATGAAACCGAACGGCTCAACGGCACTTACCCGCTATCGGGTAGCCGCCGAGCAGACCGTGACTACGCAGCAGATGTTCGACTGGACCGCGCTCTATCTGGTGGTGGCCGCCGTCCTGGCGGGTGTCGTGTTGCTGGCCCATTGGCGTTTCTATCGCAATCTGGCGCTGCGCCCGGCTCGCCTTGCGGAAACCGCCGGGCTGCCCGCTTTCTTCAGCGATGCGGTGGCCAGCCCCATGTTGGTGGGCTTTTTCCGCCCCTGCCTGGTATTGCCGAGTGACGCAATGCAAACCTATTCTCACGAGGAATTGAGGCTGATCCTGCGACACGAGCAGATCCATTACCAACGCGGTGATAACCAGGCAAACCTGCTGGCGCTGGCCCTGGCCATCACCTTTTGGTTCAATCCGCTGGTGTGGCTGGCCTATCGTCAATTTCGTCTGCAACAAGAACTTTCCTGCGATCAACGGGTGTTAAGCGGTCAACCGAGCGAGCAAAGGATTCACTACGCCAAGGCGCTGGTAAGGTGTGCGGCGGCCAGCCGCCGCCCCCTGTACGCCTATTCACACTACGGAGCAAAAAACACCATGATGAAACGCTTAAACTTTATAAAAACCAACCCAAGCGGCCACATGCTTGGCAAGGGCTTGATGATGGTTTCACTGTGCGTCCTGCTCGGGCCCCTGGCCTTCGCCAAGGCGCCGCAAGACAAAAAAACCGAGACCGTATACCCGGTGATGCGCGTTGAGCCCGTTTATCCGGCGAACGCCATAGCGCAAAAACAATCCGGCTCTGTGGTACTGAAATTCGACATCGAGCCCGACGGCGCCACATCCCGTATTTCCGTCATCCGGGCAAATCCACAGCATATATTCGACAATGCGGCTAAGGAGGCGCTGGCCCAGTGGCGTTATGAAACATCGAAGTCGGGAGCACAAAACCAGCTGGTACAACTGGATTTCGTGATGGACGCCAGTGCGCAACCGCGAGATGAGATAGAACGCATCAAGATCTCACATTAATTCACCCCGGGCGGTATTTAGCACACCGCCCGCTTCTCCCTCTTTGCAATAAATACCCTATACTTATCAGTTCCAACAGCATTAACTTTCCGGCTCGAGTGACGCTATTCATAAAAGACATTGCTTCCGACACGACACTGTCCGATCACAGTGAGGATTTGGAAGGCCTGAAGTTCAAGGCGCTTATTAAGGTCGCCTATTTTGCTTTGGCCGTGCATTTGCTATTGATCCCACTGTTTTATTATTTGGGCGTCCTTTTCTTATCGCTGCTCAATATCGCCAGCGCCAGTGCCTGGATAGGAGGCATCCGCCTGATCCAACAGGGCCACCACACCGCAGGAATTCGCCTGTTCTGCGCCGAAGTGGTGGTTCACTCACTGGCGGTGTGCGCGACCCTCGGCATGGAACCGGGATTTCAGTTTTACCTGTGGGCGGTCGCCGGCATGATGCTGATCGATTACCGGATGCAGTTGCGCCTGGCGATCGCCTGGAGCCTGCTGTTGGTGATCACCTTTGCCACTCTGTATCTGTTTTTTGGCGATGTCGCCTATCAATATCCGTTCCGGGAATGGCTTCCCTACGTCCATTTCGCCAATATCGTCATCGCCGGGGGTCCCATGGTGTATGTTATCGCCCTGATCAGGGTGATGACCCTGAGCCAACGCAACGCCCTGACGGAGCTGGCCGCAAAGGATTTTCTGACCCAGCTCTACAACCGGCGCTTTGCCAGGGAGCTGATGCTCGGCCTGTACAGTGAATGCCAACGGAACCAGCGGCCGATTTGCCTGATCATGGCCGATATCGATTACTTTAAGCAGATCAACGACAACTACGGTCATGATGCCGGTGACCGGGTTTTGAAGCGCATTTCGACGCTGCTGAAGGAAGAGGTCCGGGCGTCGGACATAGTCGCTCGTTGGGGCGGCGAAGAATTTCTCATCGCCATGCCGGACATCAGCCTGCAAAACGCCTATCACAAGGTAGAATCGGTGCGCCAGAAGGTGATGTTGCTCGATACCGGCGATATCGCAGACGACATCACCCTCAGCATGAGTTTCGGCCTGTTGCAATGGCCCGACAATACCGACCTGGACGAAGCCATCAACCTCACCGACAAGGCGCTCTACAAAAGCAAATACCACGGCCGTAACCAGATCACCCTGGCGGAGCCGGGCAATCTAGTTTTCGGGCGTTAACAGAATACGGTGGCGGATTTCGCCGGGGAGCAACGGCGTATTTTCTCCCTTGGCATAGGCCTCGAACCCGGCCCGGTAATATTCAGACAGGGGATGTCCCGACTGACCTCCTGGCACCGTCAAGATACCACTCTCTTCCCGGCCGGGCTGCACTATCAGACGCTGCGAGGCGCCGAATCCCGGCCTCTGTACGGCAGGCATAAAACTGTCGCCGAACGCGGGATAGCGCGGCATATCGAGCAACTTGCTGAGCAACGGGATCTGACGGGAAAACGGATGACTGATCGCCAACTCGTTGACCTTGCCCCAGTTCCACCCAATCATGTCGGCGCCGAATTGCTCGCTCAGTTTCTCTTTGCTTTGGCGGTAGCCATCTGCCAGCAGCGCATTCCAATCGTCATAGCGCCCCGCCAGCCAGCTTTGCGGTTGCTGCTCCAGCAGCTGCCACACCGCAGGTTCCAAATCGCGTTTGATAACGCCTAAACTCAGCTGTTGTTTCTCCAGCTCGGCACTGACGGGCGCAAACGCCAGGTCCAGCACCCGATCGCGGAACCGGCGCACCAGGGTGTACCCCACCGATTCGGCGCAGGCGCAGCGCTGCCACCGTTGCAGATACGCCAGATCGGCGTCGTAATCCTGCGCTTGCCCTTCAAGCAGCTTCACCAGCAAATCATGCCAGGGAGTCAGAAAACGCGCCTGGTTGTCGAGCTGAATGCGGTAGAAATCGGCCTCGGCAAAGCTATCGCGTTCGTACAGCCGCTCCCGGATCTGTGCGGCCCGCGCGCCCAGGGCATAGCCGCCGTTGCCGAAACGCGACACATCCGAGGCCGCCATGACCCGGGCGTTACCGCTCCATAACCGCCCTTCAGCCGGGTTCATCACCAGCGGACGCTGCGTTTCATTATCAGACCAGTCGGCACTGAAATCCTGCTCCGCGATCGCCACGTCAGAAGGCGCTTTGCGCCCAGGCAGGGCCCCGATTGGTCGCCATCCGGCGTTGCCGTTTTTGTCGACCACCATCAGGTTTTGCACCGGAATGCCGACCTCGGGCGCAATTTCCAACGCCTCTTCAACCTTACTCAGGCGCTCCAGCCGGGTCAGCGCCATATTCACCGCATAGGGCTGATGGGCCACCCAACTCAGGGCATAGCGTTCACCGTTCACCTCACGAACCGGGCCCAGCCGGCTCATCGGCAGGGAATATTCCTCAGCTTCACCGCCGGGCAGGGCGATGCGCTCAACGACCTGCCAGGTTTGGCTGTCGGGTGCCAGCCGCACCCAGTCCGCGGTATCCAGGTAACCGTTGGTAAAACCCCAGGCGATTCGCCCGTTCGACCCCACCACGATGGCGGGCGCGCCCGGTAGGGAGACCCCCGTTACGCGAACATCCTGATCGCTTTCGCGATAATTAAGCTGGGCGCGATACCAGATCACCGGCACATTGATAGACAAATGCATGTCGTCCGACAGCATGGCGCTGCCGCTTTGTGTCAGCGCCCCGGTCACCGCCCAGTTGTTGCTGCCCACCTCCGGCGTTTCGGCGATATGCGGCGCCGCCGCGCTCAATTCGGATACTCGGGTCAATTCGGGCACAGGCCCCGAAAACAGTGGAAGGACGCTGCCGTCCAGGGCCGCCTGGAACGGACTCGGCTGAGTCAAAAACGCCCGCATGTCGTCGCCGAATTCGCTTTGGATCCGGGTCAGCAGCCAGTCGCGCCTTACGTTTCCTTCCTGCAGATCGAGATACATGCTGTAGATCACCAAAATGCTGTCTTCCGGACGCCAGGGCTTGATATCGGCGCCGGTTAACAGGTATTCAAAGCTTGGAAAACCGGCCTGGGCGACACCGTCATTGACACCCTGGCTGTAACGCTCGAGCATTATGTGCTCGTCCTCGCTGAGCCCGGCCAAAATTCTTTGCGCGCGTTC
>JBNKEN010000362.1:0-5227 GCA_050288805.1 Pseudoalteromonas sp. | reverse complement strand
GGGCAAGGGCTCGACGTTCCGCTTTGTGTTGCCGTTACCGGCGGGCAGTGGCGCAGTAGCGGAACAGCTCGTCGAGCGGATTGAGCTGCCGGCCATGACGATTCTGGTGGTCGATGATATCCAGCAGAACCTCGACCTGCTGTCGATCCTGCTTGAAAAAGGCGGCCATACGGTGTTCACCGCCAAAGACGGACAGCAGGCGCTCGAACGCATGATGGAAACGGAAGTGATCGATCTTGTGCTGATGGACGTACAAATGCCAGTAATGGACGGATTGTCGGCCGCCGCGGAACGCCGTCGTACCGAGCAGGCGAAAGGGCTTAAGCATATTCCCATCATCGCCCTGACGGCCAGCGTACTGGAAGACGACAAGATAGCGGCCAAGGCAGCCGGCATGGACGGATTCGCCAACAAACCGGTGGATTTCACCCTGCTATGCCACGAAATTGCCAAGGCGCTTGGTTTGCAGGTCCCGGCTTCCGGTGACGCGCAGCAACAAAAGCAGGCGGGCAAGCTTATCGACGAGAAAAAGGGTATCGCCCTTTGGGGCAGCCCGGAAGAATACTACCGTCAGTTGCAGCACTTTACCGAACGGCACGCCGGCGACTTTAGGCGACTGGCTAACTATTGCGAGCAGGCCGACTGGCCGGCGATGAAACAACTGGCCCACCGGCTTAAGGGCAGCAGCGGTAACCTGGCCCTGACGCGGCTGATGCGCAGCCTGGAAAAACTGGAATCGCTGCTTTACAGCCACCCGGAACAAAGCTGTGCACTGATTGAACCGATAGCCTCGGTGTTTGCCCGGGTCAGGGACACGGTCAGCGATAAGGTAGCGGCAGCCCCGGCTGCAACGACACCGCAGGAAACGGATTTAACGGCACTGAGCGAGGTGCTGCAGCGGTTAAAGCAAGGTGCGATGGAGAACGAACTTGAAGAAGGACTTTTGGAACAACTTTTAAGTTACAGCGAAACCCGTTACGGCACGGAAATAGACGCGATATACCAGGCGTTGAATGATTTCGAATTCGCAGAGGCGGATGCCCTGATAGACAAGCTGTTAGCAACTCTTTCGACAGAATAAAGGTCGCAGCCATGATGCAGGATACCAGACCCCACGTATTGGTGGTTGACGATGAAGCCGCCAACCTGCGTGTACTAAAACAGATATTGCAGCAGGAATATCGCTTGAGTTTCGCCAAAAGCGGGGATGAAGCACTGCGTTTGGTGGAACAGAAAAAACCGGATCTTATCCTGCTGGATATCATGATGCCGGATATCACCGGGCACGACGTATGTCGTCAATTGAAAGCGACGCCGGAAACCGCGGGGATCCCGGTGATTTTCGTCACGGCGCTGAGCGACGAGGCCGACGAGGCGCAGGGGTTTGAAATCGGCGCGGTGGATTACATCTCCAAACCGGTATCGGCGGCCGTAGTGCGCGCCCGAGTACGCACTCACCTGTCCTTGGTTAAGGCCGAGGAGCTGCGCACCACCAGGCTCCAGATCATTCAACGGCTGGGCCGCGCAGCGGAATACAAGGACAACGAAACCGGCATGCATGTGCTGCGCATGAGTCATTATGCCAAGGTGCTGGCGCTCGGATACGGCCTCGACGGGGACCATGCCGATCTGCTGCTGCATGCGGCACCCATGCACGACATCGGCAAAATCGGTATCGCCGACAACATACTGCAAAAGCCGGGTAAGCTCACGGCGGAAGAATTTGCCGTCATGCAGTCCCACCCGCAGATCGGCGCGGATATTCTCGGCGAGGATGAATCGGACCTGATAAGAATGGCTAAAATCGTGGCCCTCACCCACCATGAAAAATGGAACGGCAGCGGTTATCCGAAGGGACTCAAGGGCGAAGAGATCCCGATAGAAGGGCGCATCGTCGCCCTGGCCGACGTGTTCGACGCCCTGACCAGCAAGCGACCCTACAAGGATGCCTGGACGGTTGAGGCGACCATAGAGTACCTGCGCGAACAGAAAGCGCAGCATTTCGAACCCGCCCTGGTTGATGTGCTGGAACGTCGCCTGGATACAATTTTGGCAATAAAACAAAGCTTTCAGGACGACTGACGCCAAGCCAAAGCGCGGTAAACGCCTTTTCAGGGATCATGGCTGACCCGCACACTTGAAGCTGTATCAGGCCACGCATGATAAAGAAAGGGGCGCCAAGTGCGCCCCTTTGTCATTTATCTTTCATTCAAAGCAAATTCGTCGGTTCCTGCCCGCTACACACCCTCTTTGCGTGACATCTGCGAACGTTTAAACATCTGGGTTTCGCCCGTATGCACCGTGCTGACCGTCATGCTTTTTTGCCTGTCGAGTCGCATGCCGGAATGCAGGGTATGGGCATCGTCCTGGGTCTTTTTCATTATCTTGCCGAGATAACCTATGACGCGGGAACGGAAACCGTGTTCGCTCTTGAGACTGTGCTGGAGCCGACCGGCAAATGTCTTGCTCCAGTCGCCGGCCATCAGACTGGAGGTCTGACGTACAAAGCTCCGTTTAACCTCTTCCGGCGAACGTTTGCCCAAGTCGTGTTGCGTACCGCTCCAGCAGGAATTGGCCCTGACCTCAGAAACCGTAGGCATTTTTTTACTTTTCAACATAATCGCCAGCGTCGAGAAATGCTTGCGCTGCTTCGAACTGTCGTCCGCCTGTATATATTGGCCGCCGGGCGAACCATGGCCGTAAACGTGGACAACGGGATGGGAGCGTTTAGCCTCGGGAAATTCATACAGCGCCGAACCTTTTCCCGACCACTGCTGCATTTGCATCAGCGCCCTTTTTTCCAGCTGCTGTTCGGCGCTCAACGGATCCGTCTGGCTGTTGAGTGCCTTCAGCTCTCTGCGCGTCTGCTGATGAAACTGCATGGCGGTTTTTTCATTCAAAAAGACCGGTCGCGGCGGCAGGTTTCCCTCGCGAATAGCGTCAACCGAATCCCCCTTGGTCCCCACATACAGGGTTTTGGCATGAGCAAACGGTGAGAAGGTATAGCGCTGTTCCTGTTGCAGCAGCTTGACCGCTTGTTCGGGTTCCCGGCCCGTTACCGGATTTCTGAGCGGCAACGGCCAGCGGGTCGGCGGCGTATGCTGCTGTGTGGTGAGTTGCCTGAGCTGGCCTTTTTGCGCCACCAGCGAGCGGGCAAAGGGGCTGGGTCCAAGCGGCGCGGGCCTCGGTGGAGGCGGCGTATGGCGCCCACCTGACACCGGCGCGAGGTTTTCTTTCACGGCGCGATAGAGATCGCCCCCGCTTCGGCCCGGTTGCACCGCGGCCAGCTGTCGCCGTTGTTCCGATGTAGGCATAGTTCACCATCCTGAGGATAAAAATTAACTTATGAAATAAGATATTACATTCGAATACCCGAAACTGCCAAAGTTAAAAAACGGGTCGGGCCAGCTCAATTTGCGCAGGATCTACCGCGCCTTGCTTTACTTGTTTAAATCAAACCAATCAATAAAAACGAATATGGGTTCATGTCACGCCAAGAGCAGCGGTTAGAAGGGAGTGCGGGCTGCCAGCATTGAACGCAACGACCCGCCAAATTCAATGCACATCAACCGACATTACCACCGCCCTTTCTGCCCGGCTTGGTGGCCCCCTGCGTTATCTTCTTGGCCCAATGCTTGGAGGCTTGACCAAATGTACGCTTCACGCTTTGCTTCGGGCCGGACGGTGCCTGCAACAGCGGATTAACCAAACGCCGCGGGGGACGGTGCATGCTGCTCGACAAGATATTGTTTCCCGTATCGCGCGTGACCAGGTTCTGCTGGGTGAGCAGGCGATCGGGCCCGTCGCTCAGGTGCGCATGCGCCAAACGCCGTGCCCGCCCCGTCATTTGCCGGTTTGCGTCCAGCGGCGCGTCAAAGCCCGTGGAGACCAGGTTGTTGCCGTAGCTGTCCCCGACACGTAAATTCCCCGGCGAATCGTACGTCATGTTCAGTAAATCCCGGTAACTGCGGTAGCGCTGTCTTTGCCCTCCGCCTTGAAAGGCCGTCAGCGTCAGTTGCAGCGCCCGGTTTCGCGTCTGGCCGACGTTCAGCGCATTTCCCGCACCCACCTGATTGGCGCCGTAAATACGCCTGCTGGATACGGTTGAGCGCATCTGCTCACCGCCGCGTTCGTTGATAATGGCGCGGGAATACCCCTGAGTGCGCCCCACCGCCGCCGCTTGCCGAGCGATGCCCTGCAACACGTTCAGCCTCGCGCCCTGAACCTGCTGCGCCTGTTGCAAATTCTGGGGCTGCGCCAACGCCGTTTGCAGATGCTGATTGACCTGTGCCCTGCCGACCTGAAAACGCAGGGTTTCGTGGTTGATGATATTCTGTCCGGTACCGGACGCGATAATATGGTTGATCGACGCGTTGCTGGCCTGGCCGTTGCGTCTCAACGCCTGGCGCTCCTGAATGGTCAGCCCCCTGCCGGTCGCCTGTGCCGCCCTCACATAGGTCATGTGACGGGTATTGTATTGCGTGATGCGGGTTTCTGCGTAGCCGCGTCCGGCATTCTGGCCACGATTTCGGACCCCGTAATGCTGGCCCAGCGCCTGAATTTGCCCGGGATTCAAATGTGCCGTCGGGCCGTAATTAACCTGGTTAGCCAGATTAACCTGGCCGCGTTGCGTGTGATCTACATACCTGAATGTCATGACGTTCCACCACTATCCCTGAGTTTACTTACTCTTTGAATCTCGGCCAGTTAGCTTAAAGCCGGAGTGACTTTTTTATATCCGACAACCCAATATAGATAGTTAACGACGAAAGCGCTATTTTTGCCCGCTAAACCGGCCTTTTTTACTCTTTCCAACCCATCGGAATGCCTGCCATCAACCGGGCGCCCTTACTGAAACGATCGCGGTGAGGGTAGATAAATAACGTAAAAGTCAGTAAGTTACCTACCTCCACAACAAGGCAAAGCGCAATCCATGCTAAAACTAACCCGTCGATTTTACCGCTTTCACAGCAGTCCCTGGCTGTTTTGGGCTTTGTTTCTGCTTGTTTACCTTCCCGTTTTAAGCTTTTTCCTGGTTTCGCTGAGCATAGTGATTTTAATATTCTGGCCGTGGCGGCAGTTAGACGTTCCGGCGCTTGCGCCCGAAATGAAGGAGAACCTGATCCTGATTTCCCACGGGGTAAATGATTCCAACCGAAGCTGGGCGAGCGAATTGCAGCGAGCCATGCAACGGCGACATCCCGAGGCAACCGTCATCGCATTTGAC
>JBNKEN010000361.1:0-3458 GCA_050288805.1 Pseudoalteromonas sp. | reverse complement strand
CTGGCATTTACCGTTTCGAAAACCGGTGAGGTCATCGATCCGCGCGTTATCGACGCCGAGCCGAAAAACATTTTTGACCGCGAAGCCATTCGCGCCCTGCGACGCTGGAAATACAAGCCGAAACTGGTCGCCGGGCAGGCGGTGAGCCAGCCGAACCAAAGCGTCATGCTGGAATTCAAACTTGAGCAGGAGAACTGAGGTATTCGGCTACCAAGGGTAACGGACAAATCGCTTGCCCGTTACCCGCTTTCGCTTTTTAATGGGGTCTGGCAAGGAAGTAAACTATGCTGCTGACGATAAGAACCTGGTTCGACACTAAAAACAACCCGACAGACTGGCTTGCACGCTATGCAGAAAGCGGAGACCGCCGCGACCTCGAACGGGTTTTCGCCCGCTACGGCAACGACCTGTTCCATTACCTGCTGGTTCAAAGCCACCGCCAGTGCGCCCTTGATATCAGCCAGCAAACCTGGCTCACGGTGATGGAAAAACGCCATACCTACCGCGATCAGGGGCAGCCCAAGGCCTGGCTGTTTCAAATTGCCCGTAATCTGCTGCTCACTGAATGGCGAAAAACACGCCAGGCAACCCCCTTTGATGAACAACTGCACAGCCCCGTTTTGTGTCCCGATGACGATGAAGCCCTTGAAGAGGGTGCGTTCAACGAGGCCCTGATGCGGCTAAGCTTTGTCCAGCGCGAAGCCCTGACGCTGCAACAAGAAGGCTTTTCACTGCGGGAAATCGCAGACATCACGGATGCCAGCGAAGAAACGGTTAAAACCCGGCTGCGCTATGCAAAGAATAACCTGAAACATATTTTTGGAGCCGACCATGAATAAGCGGCAAGATTCGTTTGAAACGCGACTGGAAAACGCCTTCGCGCAGCATAAAAAGCGCCATGGCCTGAACTGGCGAGAAAAGCTCACCCTGCGCGGTGTGTTGCGTAACGACAAGGCGGCAACGGGGCCGTCAGGCTGGCAAGGCGGCGTGGCTCTTGTCGGTCTCTGCCTGCTGGCCGTTTTGCTGTTTCAGCAACATAGCGCCCCCGAAGCACCGCACTTCTATCGCGTCGAGCTAACCGATTTCCGGCAACTGGAAAGCAACGACATCGTCGACGACAAATATGTGATGACGGACACCCTGCTGCAAGCGGATGAAGAATTACGCCAGGCGCTCCTGGCAAACCGACACCATCATGCCCGCTTCGGCACCTTGGTCAGGGTCGACGAAAGTTGGTATATCGCCGCTTGCCATAACCGGGTGTTGATCGAGGTAAAGCAATCACTGCTGCAAGAATTAGGCAGAAAAAATGCGCTGCCCTCTAAAGTCCGGCCGGGAGAACAACTCATACTTGAACGTAACCCGGCGGGCGAAATCATCGCCCTCAACCGGGTTGAGGGCGCAGCCCTGCAATGCAGGGACGGATAATCAGATTCAGAGCATCACCAGGCTGGCCGCCAGGTAGGCCACCAGGGTGAGCGCACCGGCAAACAGCGCATACGGCATTTGCGTTTTGACATGGGTCAGCAGGTCGCTGCCGGACGCGATGGCCGATACGCAGCTGGTGTCGGAAATCGGCGAACAGTGATCGCCGAAGATCCCGCCGCCGAGAATCGCGCCGAGTACCAGCGACGGCGGTAAGCCAAGCGCCTGCACCAGCGGCATGCCGATGGGGATCAAAATCGCGAAGGTACCCCAGGAGGTGCCGGTGGTGAAGGAGATCACCGCGCCGGTTAAAAACAGGATCGGCACTATCAGATAGAGCGGCAGAAAATCCCCCACCAGGTTCGCCACAAAGGCGCCGGTGCCGAGATCTTTCAAACTGGCGCCGAGGGTCAACGACAGCAGCACGATGGACACCAGGGGCAACAGCTCGCCCATGCCCTTGAACCCGGTTTCAACCAACTGGTGATGGGTAAACTGGCGCGAAGACAACAGCAAACCGTAAGCCACAACACAGGCCAAAATGGTGGCGTAAAGCACCGACTTGGAACCGCTGCCCGAGGCGATATCGCCGTCGCCGGTCCAAAGCATAAAGCCCACCATGCTGCCGATCAGCACCACAAGCGGCACCAGCATATAGCGTGCCTTGGTGCTGGTTATTTCCTGTTCGGTTACTTCCAGGCAGTCAAGACGCTGCTCGGCCTCTTTCATCGGGCCGTGCACCTTATCGAACATGATGGTGTAGAACACGATCAGCAGGGTGAAAATGGCATAGAAGTTAAAACCGATACTGCCCCATAAAACCGAGACGGCGGATTCCTCCAGCTCGTAGTTGCCGAGCAAACCGAGAATATAGGCGCCCCAGCCGTTCAGCAGGATCAGAATACAAACGGGCGCACTGGTGCTGTCGATAATATAGGCAAGGCGCGCGCGGCTCATCTTGAACTTGTCGAACAGGCCCCGCGACAGGATCCCCGAGGTCAGCACGCTGAGATTCGACTCGATAAACACCGCAATGCCGGTAAACATGGTCAGCAGACCCACCTGGCGGCGGCTTTTCGCGATCCCGCGGTTCATCAGCAGGTTGACCGTCGCCGCCACGCCGCCGGATTCGCGAATATAGGCCAGCAAGGCGCCGATGATGATACTGAACAACAGGATCCGGCTGTTGCCGGGCGAGGCCACCACGGCGACGATGCGCTCTATGGTGTTGATGAAGCCGTAAAACAACACGTTTTGTTCGCCCTGCATGGCGAGCAGGAATTCGGAGGACAACACGGCGACCAGCAGCGCCATCACCACCTCTTTACGCCAAAAGACCACTAAAATAGCGATCAGCGGCGGCAGTACAGAGTACCAATGCATAGAAACAACCTTTTTATAATAATGCTTGAATGTCCGGGCAAGAGCGCATAGATTATCCAACACTTCAGGAATGACCCCCAACAGCGAGCCTTGTTATGCACTCACTGCCGTATTTTCCGTATTCGCACAATCACATGATGATCGAACAATTGAAGGTGGCAGACATAGCCGCAGAGGTTACGACGCCCTTTTATTGTTATTCAAGTGAGGCCTTCGGCCGCAACCTTGCGCGCTACCAAAATGCGTTTGCCGGACTCGATAGCTTAATTTGTTACGCGGTAAAAGCCAACTCAAATCAGGCGGTTCTGAAAACCCTGGCGGGGCTCGGCGCCGGTGCCGACGTGGTATCGGAAGGCGAGATCAGGCGCGCGCTGGCGGCGGGCATTGCGGCCGATAAAATCGTCTTCGCCGGGGTCGGCAAGACCCGCGACGAAATCGCCTACGCCCTTGAACAAGGCATACTCCAGTTCAATGTGGAATCGGAACCCGAGCTGGAACGACTGAATCAGGTTGCTGGTGAGCTGGGGGTAAAGGCGCCTATTTCTCTGCGTATTAACCCCGATGTTGACGCGAAGACTCACCCTTATATTTCAACCGGACTACGCGATAATAAATTCGGCATTGCTTTTGACCGGGCTCCTGAAGTGTAC
>JBNKEN010000360.1:0-4311 GCA_050288805.1 Pseudoalteromonas sp. | reverse complement strand
GCCTCGCTCAGGCTGCCGACGCCGATCACTTCCATATCTTCAATCGCTTCCTTGGGCTTGTTGGCAAGCGGCACTATCGCGCGTTTAAAGCCGTGTTTCGCCGCCTCACGCAATCGTTCCTGTCCGCTCGGCACCGGCCTGATTTCACCGCCTAGGCCCACTTCACCGAACACCACCAGCTCTCTCGGCAGGGCGTAGTTTTTAAAGCTTGAGACCAGGGCCGAAACCAGCGCCAGATCGGCACTGGTTTCGCCCACCTTCACGCCGCCCACCACGTTGACGAACACGTCCTGATCTGACACCTGCAGGCCGCCATGGCGGTGCAATACGGCAAGCAGCATGGCCAGACGGTTTTGCTCAAGGCCGACGGTAACCCGACGCGGATTCGCCAACTGGGAATAATCGACCAGGGCCTGTACCTCCACGAGCAGCGGCCGGGTTCCCTCCCAAATCACCATCACCAGGGAACCGGGGGTTTGGTGTTCGGCACGGTTAAGGAAAATCGCAGATGGATTACTGACTTCCTTGAGACCCTGCCCCGTCATGGCAAAGACCCCAAGCTCGTTCACCGCGCCGAAACGGTTTTTATTACCGCGCAAGGTTCTGAAGCGGCTGTCACTGTCGCCCTCAAGCAGGATGGAACAGTCGATACAGTGTTCGAGCACCTTAGGACCGGCCAGCGATCCGTCCTTGGTAACATGGCCGACCATGATGATGGCGATGTGGTTTTGCTTGGCAAATCGGGTCAAATAGGCCGCGCTTTCGCGCACCTGGGCCACGCTGCCCGGAGCCGACTGCACATCGCTCATGTGCATCACCTGAATGGAATCGATAACCATGATCGACGGTTTTTCAGCAAGCGCCAGGTGGCAAATGGTTTCCACATTGGTTTCCGCCAGGGTGCGCAGCTTATTGCTGGGCAACCCCAATCGCTGGGCTCGCATGGCCACCTGTTGCAACGATTCCTCGCCGGTGACATACAGGGTGTTCATCGACTCGGCGAGCAGACACATGGTTTGCAGCAACAGGGTACTTTTACCGGCCCCCGGCG
This sequence comes from Pseudoalteromonas sp., assembly GCA_050288805.1. Lineage (GTDB taxonomy): Bacteria > Pseudomonadota > Gammaproteobacteria > Enterobacterales > Alteromonadaceae > Pseudoalteromonas. The sequence continues at coordinate 3,260 of JBNKEN010000360.1, read as the reverse complement.
ATCCGCCTATCAGAATGGCACTGCCGGGCACGACGCCTCCTCCGAGCACCCGATCAAATTCTTTAAAGCCGGAGGAAAAACGTGGTAATGTTCCTAAGTCAACCTCGTTGAGCGTTTGTACCTTGGCGTCCGTGCTACCAGCATAGCCGGAAAATGACGCGCCACGCGGTGGTGCTTTAGCGGACGGTACGCGAAACTCGGTAACCGTATTCCAGGCCTTGCATTCGGAGCATTGGCCCTGCCAGCGGGCAAATTCGGCGCCACAATCGTTGCACACGAAGGCTGTTTTCTTTTTAACCATGATATTTAAGGCACATTTTTTGCTTTGTTTATAATTCAGAATGTTACCGGCATCGGCGCCAACTAATTAACGCCCGCCGCAATAACAATAACGAACAGTTGGAACAGATTATACCTATTTTTCATGGTACTTGGTGACGGTTTTTAAAGCATGGCAGAAGATACGCTAGTCAAATATCAGGATCTTATCGACGACCTTAAGCTGTCGCTGGGCGATCCCCAGTTTGATGCGCTTTTTAAGCGTAAGACCGCCCACCTATCGCGTCCGGACCAGTTTCTGCTGAAAATGGAAATGTCCCGCCTGAAACAACCGGTTGCCCGTTTTATCGATTTACGCGGCCAGGTCAGCGGCGAAATAAAGCCCTATGAATACCAGGGCAAACTTCATTTTATGGACGACACGGCCATCAAGGTATTCGAGCGGGAACTCAAACGTTACGGCGGTTACACCCTGGCGGTCTACGAAGCGGTCATGAACACGGAAAATAATTTCCGCGTTATACAACGCAAGGCCGAGCAGGAAAAAAAGGCCGAACGCCAATCACCGACCCGTCCTCTTTCGACGACTCTGGTGCGTTTTGCCGGCTACGAAAGTCGCTGTGAAGAGCGCATGAATTACTCGATTAAAATCACCGTCGAACTGGACGGCGGTGACAAGTTTGAAGCCAGCACCTCAGACATTTCTCTCAGCGGATGCAAAATAAAGCTGACCACCAAAGCTCAACTCAGCAAGGGGCAGTTAATCGGCATCCGCCTTGTCGGCCTCGAGCAAGATTTCGAACTCGGGCTGAAAAACGGCATCCAGTACGAAGTGGTGGCGGTTGAAAGCGGCAACCATGAGTACAATTACATTCGCTTAAAGCGCACCTTTATCGAAAACGACAGCCAGTTCGACGAATTTTTGCGCAGCTTTATCCACGGCAACAAACGACGTTACAAGGTCAACCTGGACAACACCTTCGAAGCGGTGATCTGTAAGGGCTATGAGCAATATTATCTGCCCCGGGTCAGCTCGCTGTTCGTATTTCTCAGCCAAACGGGAGAGGCGCTGCGCCCGAGCCTGTGCCTCACCAACGAGAACAACAACGCGACCCAGCGTTATTTTAACGATGAAACCAATCAGTCGGTGTTGTACAACATATTACATCCCAAACGCCTGGCCATGCTGCAGGCCAAACCCGGTGCGGTCAAACAAAGTAACCTCTATACCTTTACCCATACCACCGGTGGCAAGATCTATTATTATTCGGCGACGGAAGAGGAACTCGAACGGCACCCCGAATTAAAACCGGTTTTTTATGGCTTCGGCAGTCACAAGGACAGCTGGCAGTGCTTCAAAATCCAGCTGATGCCGAGCCTGCCGGAAGATGCTTTCATTCCGCTTTCGCTGCCAAGCAGTGCAGGGAAAATCGTCGAGAAACTCAACGCTCCGCCGAGCGCCCGGGTGCAAAGCCATATCAAGGACGTAAAAAGCCTGGTGCTGCTCACGGATATCACTACCGAGCAGGAGCATGCGCATTTTCGCAATACCCGCTACAACCGGGCCGACGTCAACAAATTGAAGGTGTTTGGCCATGCCAAGCACCCGAGCCGCCCGCCACTGGAAGTGGTGGCGCTGGAATACGTGAATTTAAGGGCGCAAAAGCGTTACCTGTATAAAACCGATATCACTCTCAGCAACCCGCTCGGTGAGGGCTACAGCGGATTCAGTCGCGATTTTTCAGTGATGGGCCTGCAAATGGAGCTGCATCAACCCGCCGCGCTGAAAAAGGGCGATATCGTCCATTTAGCGGCGCCGGAACTGCAGAGAATAACCAAGAAACACAAGTTGAGCGACATGCCCTACGAAGTGATGGCCGTCAGTAAAAGCGGCACCACCATCAACTTAAAGGCGCACCAGTTTTCTGACGGTCCCCATGCCGGCGTCAGCTTTTTCCGCCAGCTTATCGAGAACAACAAGAACAAACTGAAGGTATGCGAAGAAGAACCTAAGGTGCCGGGTCTATCTTCGGCGCTTAGAAACATGGCCACCAAAAGCCTGTGCCAGTGCCCCGTTTATCTGCAAAAAGACGGCGGCAATATTACGGTCGGCGCCATCGGTGCGGGCCCCTATTCGACACCGGTTCATCTGCTGTTGCGCCAATACGGCCTGTTCGGTGAACATACTGACGTCAGCGCCATTATCAAACCGGAAGACATTGCCAACGTGTTGCTGCCGACCTTAAAGGGGCTGAATCGCCAGGATCCGCCCGTCAGCTTCGACTTTTACCTGCGTTATGATCCGAAGGAAGATAATTTGGCCAAGGCGATTAAATCACGCTGTGTCCCGAGCGACAGCCAGCCGGATCTGTTCCGCCCCTTCGTGGCCAAGGGGATAGAAAAGGACATCGTCTTCGTGATGCGCCTGCATCTGTCACGCACGGGGCGTCCGGATACCAAATATCTCGCCAACGAGCTGCGCTATATCAGCCAATATGCCATGCATAAGGCTAAAGAGCTGGAATCGGCCCTTTGGTCCGTGGTGGGGGTCGGTGACTTTATTGATATCTCCGATCATGCCCTGAAGCTGCTCGATCTGGATAACACGACTCTGGCATCCATGAACAAGCGCAAGCAGATCTGGATGCAAAGGATCAGCTGAAAGCAACCGGCAGGGTAAGCAAATACAGGATCTGCATCAAGGAGCCCTGACTGATGGCCACGGGGGCCTCGGCAACCACCTTCGCCTTGCCATGAATAGAAACACCGAGCCCTGCGGCCAGCATCATCGTTATGTCGTTGGCGCCGTCGCCGATCGCCAGCGTCTGGCGTTTATCGAGCCCGAGGCGATCGCGGCATGCCGCCAAAAAACGCGCCTTTTCGTTGGCGTCCACTATATCGCCCAACACCTTGCCGGTTAAGGCGTTGCCGTCATCCTCGAGGCGGTTGGCGTGAATTTCATCCAGCCCGATCATCTGTTG
>JBNKEN010000359.1:0-2265 GCA_050288805.1 Pseudoalteromonas sp. | reverse complement strand
CGGCTCTGTTTCTTGCCGACCGCGGACGACAGAAATATCCGCACCGAGTGTTTCTTCAGCAGCGGCAACAACAGATTCAACGCGTAATTACTGTAAATATCCCTGTTGGCTAGAACGATCAGTTTCATGGCATCCCCTTGGTACGGCACCTTTTTGTGTTCACTGTACGTGAATTTGTCCCCAAATCCAGTTGTGGAACTAATATTCAGACAAATTGATTGATTCCGTTATACTGAAATGAGTACAACTTGGGAGGGCATAAAGCAAAATGCGCCTTCGTGCCGAATTTTATACGGGGCTCTGTGTCGCCATGATTTCAGGGAAAAATAATGCTTGAGGCATTAAAGCGGCTACTTAAATCGAACCAGCACCTGCATATATTCTTTATGCATGTTAAAAACCTGCTGATTAAGCTGAAATGTCGGTTGATCTCGGACGAAACGGCCATCAAACGCCATTTCTTCAAAATTCTCCACAGGCCGCTCGATCTCGAAAATCCCAAGACCTTCAACGAAAAAATTCAGTGGATCAAACTCTATTACCGTAAAAACATCATGTCGCGCTGTGCAGACAAATACGCGGTGCGAGAGCATGTTCGCGATGTGTTGGGTGACGAGGTATTGAATGAGCTGTATGCGGTGTACCGGGATGTCGACGAAATTGATTTGGACGCGTTGCCAGACAGTTTTGTCATGAAGGTCACCCACGGCAGCGGGCAAAACCTGATAGTGCCCGACAAAAAGGCGCTTAACTGGCCCATCGAGAAAAAGCGCCTGAACCTGTATATGCATTCAAACCATTACCTCGAAGGGCGGGAGTGGTTATATAAAAACATTCCGCCGCGCATTATCTGCGAAAGATATCTCCAGCAGAACGGTCATTCGCCGGTCGACTACAAGTTCTATTGTTTCAACGGCAAGGTTAAGTTTATCCAGCTTGATCTGGACCTCTTTACCGATCATAAGCGCAATATGTACGATACGGACTGGCAATTATTGCCGTTCGAACTGACCTACCCGAACGGCGACAAGTCGATCAAAAAACCCGAACGTCTCGATGAAATGCTCGCCTATGCCGAAAAACTGGCGCAGCCGTTTCCGTTTGTCAGGGTTGATTTCTATTATCTGGAGGGGCGCATCATCTTCGGTGAGATGACTTTTCACCCTACGCAAGGGGTCGGTCGCTTCAGGCCGGTTTCCTACGACGGTTATTACGGTGATATGTTGGTGCTTCCTGCAAAAGAACAGGATATGGAGTAGTCCGCAGCCGAAAAAACAGCGTTGAAGTGCCTGAACGGCTATCTGTTGCAACAGTTTCCCCTTTGTATTACCTGACCGTGGCGGCGCTTCGTTTTAACAAAAGGCTGGACTAAACGTGGTTATGCATGGATAGTAAATGAATTAAAAGAAGGGTATTCAACTATATGATTCTAAGGGTTAAGTTGTGTTTGCTTGGTTAGCAATATACGCCAGTCGTGTCCGTGCCGGCTTGACCCTGTGGTTGTTTGCCCTGCTGTCAGTACCGGTCCGTGCAGAGCTGACCTTGGCCCACACCCTGGAAAGCCCCTTATTCACTCAATTGCTTCAGGAATCGGCCGAGAAAGAAGGGATCAGGCTCAAGGTCGACTGGCTGGATCAAAAAGAATTCAAGGTGCGCCTTTTACAAAGCGCGGAAAAAAATGCCGCTACGGATGCGGTGATAGTGCCTGCAGATCACTTGGGCCTCAACACCTATGTGCATTTCAGTGCGCTGCCGGGAAAAATGCTTTCTTCACATATCGACCAACGCCTCGTCGAGACGACGCGGATTGCCGGGGAATTTCGCGGCATTCCCGTGACCAGCGGTAATCATCTGCTGCTCTATTATGATAAGGGCGTGGTGCCCGAGGCTCTGGCAAACTGGCAAGCGCTGACAGCGCTCGCGGCCGGGCTGCCGGCCGACAGGCAGCTGATCGGCTGGAGTTTTATGGAAATGTACTGGTTTATTCCGTTTATCACCGCGTTTGGCGGGGAACCGGTGGTTGACAGCCAACCCAGGCTTGATACGGCGGCGGTGCGCTCTGCGCTGGAATATGTCTGGCGCCTGAGCAAAATGGGACTGGTCGACAAGGATTGTAATTACGGCTGTACCTTCAATAAATTCGTCAGCGGCAAACTGGCGTTTACCATCAACGGTATCTGGGCCTACGATGAATTCAAGGCATCGCTGGGCGAACGATTGGGGGTCATGGCGCTGCCGCCACTCAACGGTCATACCATGCGCCCT
>JBNKEN010000358.1:0-6363 GCA_050288805.1 Pseudoalteromonas sp. | reverse complement strand
CGCCACGACGACGCCTATACCCCGGGCAATGTCGGCGGCAAGCGTCCGGATCGCGCCGTGGTGGTGTACAGCCAGCGCTGCCGCGAGGCCTATAAAGAAGTGCCGCTGATCATCGGAGGCATCGAGGCCAGTCTGCGCCGCATCGCCCACTACGACTACTGGCAGGAGAAGGTGCGTCGCAGCATTCTGTTCGACGCCAAGGCGGATATTCTGATCTACGGCAACGCCGAGCGGCCGCTGGTGGAGGTGGCGCATCGCATCGCCGCGGGTGAATCGATGGAAAGCATTCAGGATGTGCGCGGCACCGCGGTGATCCGCAAGGAACCCTTGCCGGGTTGGCGCGGCAGCGATTCCACCGCTATCGACAAGATCGGCAAGATCGATCCGATTCCCAATCCCTACGGCGCGGATGATGTGGGTTGCAGTAAGTCGGAATTTGCCAAGGCGGGCATCGATCTCAAGGCCGAAGCCGCCCAGCCCATCGTGGTTCAACCGGCCCGCCCCAAGCCGTGGGAGAAAACCTATGTCAAGCTGCCGGCCTTTGAGCAGGTAAGCGTTAACAAACCGCTTTACGCCCATGCGTCGAGGATTTTGCATCAGGAAACCAATCCGGGTTGTGCCCGCGCCCTGTTTCAACGCCATGGCGACCGTCATGTCTGGGTCAATCCGCCGGCGTTTCCGCTGGAAACCGAGGAAATGGACGGGGTGTTCGGCCTGCCTTACCAGCGTATTCCGCACCCGAGCTACGGCGGCGAGAAAATTCCCGCCTACGAGATGATAAAAACCTCGGTCAATATCATGCGCGGCTGTTTTGGCGGTTGCAGCTTCTGTTCCATCACGGAGCACGAAGGTCGTATTATTCAGAGCCGTTCCGAGCAATCGATCCTCAATGAAATCGAGGAGATCCGCGACAAGGTGCCGGGTTTTACCGGGGTGATCTCCGATCTCGGCGGCCCGACCGCCAACATGTACGGCCTGCGCTGCAAGAGCAAAAAGGCGGAAAGCACCTGCCGACGCCTGTCCTGCGTCTATCCGGATATCTGTAAGCACATGGATACCGACCATACGCCGACCATTGAGCTTTATAAAAAGGCGCGTAAGGTGGATGGCGTGAAGAAGATACTGATCGCTTCCGGCGTGCGCTACGATCTGGCGGTGGAAGACCCGCGCTACGTCAAGGAACTGGTCACTCACCATGTCGGGGGCTACCTCAAGATAGCGCCGGAACACACGGAAGAGGGCCCGCTTTCCAAGATGATGAAACCGGGCATGGGCGCCTACGACAAATTCAAGGAATTGTTTGAAAAGTATTCCAAGGAAGCGGGCAAGAAGCAGTACCTGATCCCCTATTTTATTTCGGCGCATCCGGGCACCACCGACGAGGACATGGTGAACATGGCGCTCTGGCTTAAGGCCAACAACTTTAAGCTGGATCAGGTGCAGAACTTCTATCCGTCGCCGATGGCCAACGCCACCACCATTTACCACACGGAAATGAACTCGCTGCGCAACATCAAGAACAACACCGAAGTGGTGCCCGTGCCCAAGGGGGCCCGCCAGCGCCGCCTGCACAAGGCTATTTTGCGCTACCACGAACCTTCGGGCTGGCCGATGATCCGCGAGGCCCTGCGCAACATGGGTAAGGCCAAGCTGATAGGCTCGGGCCCCAACTGCCTGGTGCCGGCCGAAAGCCGCAATGAAAAGACAGCCAAGGCCGCGAAGGGCGGGCGTCCGGCCCTGACCAAGCATACCGGTTTCAGCCAGTTCAAAAAGGCCAATACCAAGCCGCGGGTCGGCGGCAACCGGCAAAACAAGCGTCCGGCAGGGCGTTAAACATCAACGGATGAATAAAGGCGTCTTCGGACGCCTTTATTATTGTCTCCGGGTCGGTCAGGTGTTTTAATGGGAAATGATTACTTAATAAAAATCAAAACATTGGATGTTTACTATGAAGCCATTATCGAAATTCGCGCTGCTGTTCGCGGCCAGTATCACGTTTCCTACCCTAGCTCAAAATGGCCAAACGGATATCGCATCTTCTTTGCTACAAAGTGAGAGAACCTGTTTCAGGGGAATGTTCAGTACCCATGCCGGCTGGTTAAAGACGCTGAGTGAAAAGAAGAAAAATTTTAATACTAAAGCTTTTTTAAGCACGTTCCCCGAAAGCTATTTCAACGATATTAAGCAGAATGTAGAGTGTTCGGATTTTACCTATCGGGTTGACGGAATAAACGTAGAAGGCTATTACCTGAAACCCAGGGAACATCAGGGCAAGTTGCCGGTGATCGTCTTTAATCGGGGTGGCAACGGCTCTTATGGAAATATGGTTTTTGCCAATAAAATAGATCTACCAGCGCAGCTGGCCGAAAAAGGCTATTTGGTGATAGGCAGCCAATATCGGGGCGGATCCGAATGGCGGGAAAATAACGGCGAGGATGAATTCGGCGGTGCCGATGTCGACGATGTGGTCAAGCTGGTGGAAATCGTCAAGCAGATGCCGGATGCGGATCCCAAGCGTATCGCCATGATGGGCTGGAGCCGAGGGGGGATGCAGACCTATCTGGCAGCCAAACGCCTGCCCGAATTAAAAACCTTGGTCGCCGTCGCCGGTGTCAGCGACGGGGAAAAACAACTGAAACGGCGTCCCGCAATGGAAAAGGTCTATAAGGAGCGAGTACCGGGTTTCGAAGCGAACAGGAAGGAAGAGCTGGCAAAACGTTCGGTGATCAAGTGGGCCGATAAATTGCCCGATGCGCCGGTTCTGCTGATCCACGGCGACCAAGACGAGAGGGTCAATGTCGAGCAGTCGGTCGAGCTGGCGGAAAAATTGAAATCGCTGGGTCATCCCCATGAGCTGGTTATCTATAAAGATGACGGTCATTCGCTTAGGAAACACAGGCCCGAACTGGCGGCGAAACTGGAAAGCTGGTTCAAGACTTACCTTTGAGCCGTATCCGCTATACCTTTGGCAATATAGCCAACTGGTCGAGATGTTTTGGCGATGCCTGGGCCAGAGTTACTAAGGCTTCGTCTTATCCCTTCCGGCAATAGCCTAATTGCACTAAATTTGGCATAGTATAGCCAGTTTGATAAATCCCCCGTTTGCGGGGATTTTTTGCAGTTGAGGACAGCGAATGCATATACATATTCTCGGAATTTGCGGCACCTTTATGGGCGGCATCGCCGCCATCGCCAAGGCGCTCGGTCATACGGTGACGGGCAGCGATCAGAATGTGTATCCGCCCATGAGCACCCAGCTTGAACAGCTGGGTATCCAACTGACCCAGGGTTATGACCCCGTTCAGCTGGAGCCTAGGCCTGACATGGTGGTGATAGGCAACGCCATGAGTCGCGGCAATCCGTGCGTGGAATACGTACTCGATAAGGGGCTGCCCTATACCTCGGGGCCCGAATGGCTCAAGCACAACCTGTTGCAAAACAGTTGGGTGCTGGCGGTGTCGGGCACCCACGGCAAAACCACCACCGCCAGCATGCTGGCCTGGTTGTTGGAATACGCCGGGCTTAAACCGGGTTTTCTGATCGGCGGGGTGGTGCAAAACTTCGGAGTGTCGGCGAGACTGGGCGAGACGCCGTTTTTCGTTATCGAAGCCGACGAATACGACACCGCGTTTTTCGACAAGCGCAGTAAGTTTGTCCACTACCTGCCGCGCACCCTGATCATGAATAACCTGGAGTTCGACCACGCGGACATTTTTGCCGATCTGGCGGCGATTCAAACCCAGTTCCATCATCTGATCCGTACTCTGCCGAAAAGCGGCAAGGCGATTTACCCGGCCGACGATGCGGCGCTTAATGCGGTGATCGAACGCGGTTTCTGGAGTGAACGTGAAACCCTAGGTGGCGAGTGGGATTATCGGCTGCTCAAGGCCGACGGCAGCGAGTTTGAGGTGTTGCTTGAGGGCGAAAGTCAGGGAACGGTGAGCTGGCAGGCGATCGGCGAACACAATGTCAAAAATGCCCTGATGGCGATAGCGGCAGCGCGCCATGTAGGCATTCCTGTGGCGACCAGTATCGCCGCCCTCGGCGAGTTTATCTCACCGAAGCGGCGCATGGAGCTGCGTGGTGAAATCGGCGGGGTGAAGCTGTATGACGATTTTGCCCATCACCCGACCGCGATTCAAACCACCCTGGCCGGACTGCGCGCCAAGGTGGGTAAGGCTCGCATATTGGCCGTGCTGGAGCCGCGCTCAAACACCATGAAAATGGGCGTGCACCAGGAAACCCTGATCGCCTCGTTGCAGGCGGCGGATGAGGTGTTTCTCTATCAGCCGGACGAACTGAGCTGGTCACTGGCGGAGCTCGCGGCAAAGGCCGACATGCAATGCTATGATTCTACCGATGAAATCGTACGAAATCTGGTTGAAATTGCACGTCCGGGGGACCATATCCTGGTGATGAGCAACGGTGGCTTTAACGGCATTCATCAGACTCTGCTCGACGCCCTCGGCGTCAAATTCCAGTCTTGAAACGGGGCATGATTATGACGGACAAACGGATCACTCTGGCCTTCAGCGGCGCTTCCGGCGCTCCCTATGGTTTGCGCCTGCTCGATGTGCTGCTGGAAAAGGGATATCAGGTTTATGTGCTGATCTCCGGAGCTGCCCGGGTGGTGTTGGATACCGAATCCGGCATCAAGCTGTCCGGCAACGAGGAAAAGGCGACCGCCCAGTTGAGCGAGCTGTTCGGTGCCAAACCCGGCCAACTCAAGGTATTCGGCAAGGATAACTGGTTCAGTCCGGTGGCCTCCGGCTCGGCGGCACCGAGGCAAATGGTGGTGTGTCCGTGCAGCGCAGGCAGCGTGTCGGCGATCGCCGGCGGTGCCTCGGATAACCTGCTGGAGCGGGCGGCGGACGTGGTGATTAAGGAACGCGGGCAGCTGATTTTGGTGCCGCGGGAAACGCCGTTCAGCGAGATCCATCTGGAAAACATGCTCAAACTCGCCCGCATGGGCGTCACCATCATGCCGGCGGCGCCCGGCTTCTATCATAAACCGCAGTCGGTGGAAGAGCTGGTCGACTTTATGGTCGCTCGAATTTTAGATCACCTTGGCGTTGCGCACGAACTGATGCGCCGCTGGGGTTACGGAGACAACAACGCGTGACAAGTGCTTTAAAAATTCAGGGTTTAAAGAAAACCTACAAGAACGGCGTCGAGGCGGTCAAGGGGATCGATCTCGAGGTGCAGCAGGGCGATTTCTTTGCGCTGCTGGGCCCCAACGGGGCCGGTAAATCGACCACTATCGGGGTGATTTCCTCGTTGGTGAACAAGAGCGAGGGCAGGGTGGAGGTGTTCGGCCATGATCTGGACACCCAGCTGGAGGATGCCAAATCGCAGCTGGGCCTGGTGCCGCAGGAATTTAATTTCAGCCAGTTCGAAACGCTAAGCCAGATCCTGGTAAACCAGGCCGGTTATTACGGGGTGCCGCGCGCCGAGGCCCACAAACGGGCGGAAAAATACCTTGCCCAGCTGGGATTGCTGGATAAAAAAGACAAGCAGGCGCGCAGCCTGTCGGGTGGCATGAAGCGCCGCCTGATGATCGCCAGAGCGTTGATGCACGAACCCAAACTGTTGATCCTCGATGAGCCGACCGCCGGTGTCGACATCGAACTGCGCCGTTCTATGTGGGATTTCCTGCGGGAAATCAACCAGCAGGGCGTGACCATTATCCTGACCACTCACTACCTGGAAGAGGCGGAACTTTTATGTAAGAACATCGCCATTATCGACAAGGGGGTGATCGTGGAAAACACCAGCATCAAGGAGCTGCTGGCCAAGCTGGATAAGGAAACCTTTGTACTGGACCTTAAGCAGCCGGCCAATCCGGTGACCCTTAACGGGTATAATTTTTCCATGCCCGACGATCACACCATCGAGGTGGAGGTGGCCAAGGCGCAAGGCCTGAACGAGGTATTCGCGGCACTGACCGAGCAGGGCAATACGGTGCTCAGTATGCGTAACAAGGCGAACCGCCTGGAGGAATTGTTTGTGGGATTGTTAAGCGAGGGGCATGCATAATGGGTTTGATCAAATACAGCGTGGCGCTGAAAAGCATCTGGATCAAGGAATGCATCCGCTTTATGCGGATCTGGGTGCAGACCCTGGTGCCGCCGGCCATCACCATGACGCTTTACTTCGTTATTTTCGGCAGCCTGATCGGCTCGCGCATCGGCGATATGGGCGGCTTCAGCTACATGGAGTTTATCGTACCGGGTCTTATAATGATGTCGGTGATCACCAACTCCTATGCCAACGTGGCCTCCAGTTTTTACTCCACCAAGTTCCAGAAAAGCATTGAAGAACTGCTGGTGGCGCCGGTGCCCAACTATATTATCGTACTCGGTT
>JBNKEN010000357.1:0-13177 GCA_050288805.1 Pseudoalteromonas sp. | reverse complement strand
TTCTGCGCAGATCGACCTGTCCTGGAAGGTGGTCGCCCATTCGGTGCAGAAGTCCCTGAAGCCGATCGATACTGTAAAGAACATCATCGCCGTTGCCTCCGGCAAGGGTGGGGTGGGCAAATCCACCACCGCGGTGAACCTGGCCTATGCCCTCAAACAGGAAGGGGCTCGGGTCGCCTTGCTCGATGCGGATATCTATGGCCCGTCTATTCCTTTGTTACTCGGTCTTGAACATGCACGGCCCGAGGCGAAAGACGACCGCACCCTGTTGCCGCTGGAAAAAGACGGCGTTAAGGCACAAAGTATCGGGTTTTTAGTGTCGCCGGACGACGCCACAGTGTGGCGCGGTCCCATGGCTTCACAGGCGCTGACTCAGCTGTTAACAGAAACCGACTGGGGCGAACTGGATTACCTGATTATCGATATGCCGCCGGGAACGGGGGATATTCAATTAACCTTGTCGCAGCGCATTCCCGCCAGCGGCGCCGTGATTGTTACTACCCCGCAAGACCTTGCCCTTGCCGATGCGCAAAAAGGCATTGCGATGTTCAACAAGGTACAGGTGCCGGTGCTCGGGCTGATTGAAAATATGAGCCATTTTGTTTGCCAGCATTGCGGCGAACTGACCCCGGTATTCGGTCGCCATGGCGGCGTTAAACTGGCCGAGCGCCACGGGGTTCCCTTGCTGGCCGAGATCCCGCTGGATATTCGGCTTCGCGAGGCGGGCGAAAAGGGGCAATCGGTCTGCAGCGACAACGACAATCCGTTGGCTATATTTTATCGCCGTGCCGCGCGTCTGGTGGCCAGCACGATTTATTACCAAAACAACGAACATTCGCCACTCGAAATTATTATAACGGACGATTAAACCATGAGATTATCCGATCGCCATATCAAAGAACATCTGGCAGAACAACGCATCGTCATCATGCCGACTCCGTCACCCGAGGCCATTTCCGGTCTTACCGTGGATCTGCGTCTTGGCAAAAAATTCAGGGTGTTCCAGGATCATGCCGCCCCCTATGTTGACTTGAGCGGACCGAAAGAGCAGCTCAAGGAGGCGATGGAGTCGATCATGAGTGAGGAAATTGTTATCGAGGACGGCCAGGCGTTTTTCCTTCACCCGGGTGAACTGGCGCTCGCCATGACCTATGAGTCGGTGACCTTGCCGGCGGATATCGTGGGTTGGCTGGATGGCCGTTCGTCTTTGGCGAGACTGGGGTTGATGGTGCATGTAACTGCGCACAGAATCGATCCCGGTTGGTCAGGGAATATCGTTCTTGAATTTTACAATTCCGGTAAGTTACCCCTGGCGCTGCGCCCTATGATGAAAATCGGCGCGCTCAGTTTCGAAACACTTTCGGGTCCTGCCGAGAGCCCATACAACATACGAAAGGACGCGAAGTACAAGGGCCAGAACAGTGCGGTAGCCAGTCGCATCAGCGACGATAAGGACGATTAAATCGGTACGCAACTTTTTTAGGCTCCTCACTGGAAAAACAGTCAGCAGGTTCCATACTTGGTACAAGAATGGAACCTAGCGAGGGACGCCATGAAATGGTTGCGACAACTCGGACTGTTGCTTTTGCCCGGGCTGCTTTTGGTCAGCGAGCAACTGGTATCTGAAGAATATGTTGCGCCCGGCCATGCAGGTTCCCCGGTTGTTATGTCCTCCTCTGTTTATGCCGACTTCGCAGGAATACTCAATTCCGACGATGTGCTTAAGATGCCTTTCTCTTCTTTGGGAGCCGCCGGAACCGTATTTACGCTCGATGCCAATACCCGCTATTGGTTTAAGCTTTCGTTGACCAACCGGTCGACAAGGGCGCTCGAACGCCGTTTAGTGATCCCCAATCCCGTTATCGACGTCATAGACATTTACAACCAGGGCACAGTGGTATCTCGGCTAGGAGCCAGACGTGTCAGCCCGTCACTCGACAAGGCTGTTTTACCATCCTTTGAACTGATGTTGCTGCCGGGAGAAACCCGGGAACTGCTTGTCAGTGCACAAAGCAGCAAGGGCGTTTTTGTGGCGTTTTGGCAGCTTAGTGAGGACAGTTATCACGGTTTTGCACAAAGGCAATTGATTATTTGGGGGGCCATAAGCGGTGTTTTGGCAGTCTTTATACTCTATAGCCTGATCCTTTGGTTGATCAATCGCAGCTCCGTCTACGCCTACTTCAGTCTTTACCTGTTTGCCGCGCTGTTGCTGACCTGGAAAACATCCGGTTTGACCTCGAACCTGGTGTCTGCTGCCGCAGATATAGCGCTTCTTCGCTATCACGGCCTGGCCTCTAGTTTGGCAAATGCGGTGATATTGTGCTTTGTAGCTCAGTTTGTTGCGGTGAACGAAGGCACCTCCTTGATCCGCAAGCGCCTGTGCGAAGGAATGCTGGCCATTATAGTCCTCGGGGTGGGCAGTATTTTCTTAAGTCACCAATATCAGGTGTTGTTGAGCGAGATAGAATTGGCAGCGATACTTTTGGTGATTATTGTGCTCGCGCTTAAGCTCGGGCGGGACGCGGGCACCTGGTTGAGACTGTTTTTCGCCAGTTGGCTGCCGGTGTTGGGAGCGCTAGTTCTGCTGGTGGTTATGTATCTGGTTCCGTCAGGACCGGCGTTGTACCTGTCGCAAGTTTTCGCGGTATCGACGATAGCCAATGCCATGGTGATTTGGCTGGCGTTAAATCTGCGGACGGAGACGATAGAGAAAACCCATGCATACAGTCTGTCTCATGATCTGGAAACCCGGTTACCCAATCTGGAAATGTTGCAGGGCAAAACAGGTGAATTGATTGCTGCCGGCCAGCCATTTTCACTGTTGCTTTTCAGGCCGCAGGATTTTTCCGATGCCCGTGCCAGCTTCGGACTGGATCACGCCAATGAATATTTACGTAAGATCATCTCCCAGCTCAATTACCAACTTGAAGGTATGAATAATTGTGTTATTGAACATCACGGCAAAAGACAGGACTTTGTTTGTCGTATCAATGACCAAACCTTTGCCCTGCTGGCAATGGGGCGCTTTGAGCTGAGTATGCTGGAGCAATACGTATGCGTTATCAACGCCACCTTTATGGAGGGGGTTGAACTGGCCGATACGCACCTGGTTGATCAAGTTGAGTTGGGGGTTGCGAATTACCCGCTCCATGCCGACAACGGAGAAGGGCTTTTGCGTTGTGCCATGCAGGCGTTGTTTACCCCGAAGGAGTATGGCCAGAAATGGCATATCTACAATCGGGAAGACAGCTTACGCTCGCAGCGCCGGCTAAGCCTTGCTTCCGAGCTTAAACATGCGATTCATCGTGAGCAGTTTACCCTGTATTTTCAGCCTCAGATCCGCTTGAGCGATAACCGCGTGTTCGGGGCTGAGGTTTTGTTGCGTTGGCAGCACCCTGAGCTGGGATTAGTGCCGCCGGATCAGTTTATTCCCGTTGCCGAATCGGCAGGGATTATTTTTGAAATAACCGAGTGGGTGATGGAGCAGGCATTGAGGTTCCAAAGTAAGCTTTTATCTTCACATCCTGAACACACGATATCGATCAATATTTCCGGGCGGGATCTCGGTAACAGGAACCTGCCGGTTCTGCTACTGACCTTGATCAACGAGCTGGCGATTCCGCCTTCGAGCGTTGTGATTGAGCTGACCGAATCGGCAACCGTTCTGAACCAACGCGGTGCGAAGGGAATATTGGACGATTTCAAGTCTATCGGGGTAAAAATGGCCATAGATGACTTCGGGACCGGTTACTCGTCGTTGGCCTATGTCAGTCAGCTGGGTGTGGACGAAATCAAAATCGACAAGCAGTTTGTTATAGGGATCGCGCATTCTCCGATAGATCAAACCATTTGTCGCGTCACCTGCGACATGGCCAAAAGCCTGGGGGCGTGCGTGGTGGCCGAAGGCATCGAATCGGCAAGCGATATGGCGTTTCTGAAAACCTACGGTTGTGATGTCGGCCAGGGTTATCACTATGGTCGCCCGATGCCCTTTAGTGATTACCTGGTTTGGCTCGAGGAGAAGCATGAGTTTCCTACCAGCAGCATAGAAGTGTTCCTGCGTAACCCCTAGCGCTTATAACGTTGTCGTACTTCCTCGGGCATGATGGCCATTTGATTGTCAATAAAACGGGCGAGCAAGGATTGCAAAGGTGTGGGATCAAGCCCTTCGGATAATGACAGCGCATAACCCACCGCTTCCAAGGTCGACAGGCTGTCGGTCCGTGGCGCCTTTCTGATTGCATAGCGATTGAGCGGAACATCGGCGAAACACAGCGCCGGAAATTTCGCCAGCCAGGGGTTCATTTGGTAAAGTTTGTAGGCTTTTTTCCAGGTACCGTCGAGCACTATCAGGTGCGTGAGGCCTTTGGTGTTGGGGGCGCTTTCCATGGCAAGTGCTTCGTGATGGGGGTAGAGCAGTGCGCTGCTGTCGGTCGGGAGATCCTGCAAGGAGGCGAAGTCCTCTGGGGTTTCGCCGCGAATAATGCGAATGTTCTGCAGGCTCAATGCCAGAAGCCGCACCGTGTTTTTAGCCTCTTTCTCTTCGCTCGGATGCTGCAGGACTATCACCTGTACGCGATTTTTGATCACGCTAATTGCATCGCAGACACAGGTTATAGCGGGGTAGCCGCAGTGCTGGCAAAGTTGACGAGACATAACCGACTCTGGTTGAAACTAAAGCCGCATTATGCCAGATTTAAAAGGTGACTGCAGGTTTTCGCAGATCAGATTGGAATATTGCTGTTTTGTGCATAGTATTAATGCAATCATCTTAGCCAGTTAACGGAATAGTTTATGGAAAAAGTCAGAATAGATGAAGGCGCCCTGACGGGCATGGCTTCCTTGCTGGGAGATCAGTTCAACGACACCCTGCAATTTTGTTTCAGCGAGTTTGAAAGGCTGCAACAGGCCTTTGTGGATACGATGGAAAGCGACAGGGAGGCGGCTATTCGTAATATCCACAGTCTCAAGTCCAATGCGGCACAATTCGGTGCCGTGTCCCTGGCCAATACGGCACGCACCATAGAGCAATGCATGATGGAAAATGACGATGAAAGTGCGAAACCCAGCATCGCCATATTGGATTCCCAGGTCGAGGGTTCCGTATTGCGCATCAAGCAGTGGCTGGCCGACTCATAAGGTGAAAAAATTTCAGCATCCGCCGGTTACAGGCACTGGCGCATAAGCGGCGCTGTGGGGTAATCTACCTCTATTCAACAGAGGTACAGCATGCACGAATTTAAAAAAAGCGAAAAGCTGGACGGCGTGTGTTATGACATTCGCGGTCCGGTTCTTATTCAGGCCCGGAAAATGGAAGACGAGGGCCACAGCGTTCTTAAACTGAACATAGGCAACCCGGCGGCCTTCGGCTTCGATATGCCGGAAGACATGTTACGCGACATCATACGTAATCTGACCTCCGCCCAGGGGTACTGTGATTCCAAAGGTCTCTATTCTGCGCGCGTCGCCATCTATCAGCATTATCAACAGCGTGGCCTGAACCATCTTGACGTCGATAACATCTATATCGGCAACGGTGTCAGCGAACTGATCCAAATGGCCACTCAGGCACTGCTCAACAATGGCGACGAGGTACTGATCCCGGCGCCCGATTATCCCCTGTGGACCGCCTCGGTGAAACTGTCCGGCGGCAACCCGGTGCATTATCGTTGTGATGAGGAGCAGGACTGGTTTCCCGATATTGCCGATATCCGCAGCAAAATTACCTCGCGCACCAAGGCGCTGGTGCTTATCAACCCCAATAATCCCACCGGGGCCGTTTACAGCGATGACTTGTTGCAGGAACTGATCGCCGTTGCCCGCGAGCACAAGTTGCTGCTGTTGAGTGACGAGATTTACGAGAAAATTCTCTATGACGGGGTGACCCACAGTTCTATCGGGGCCCTGTGCGACGATGTTCCCGTCATCACCTTTAACGGGTTGGCCAAAACCTATCGCGCTGCCGGGCTTCGCATGGGCTGGATGGTATTGAGCGGCCGGGTGTCGCAGATGGAAGACTTGCGTAAGGGAATCGATATTCTCGCGTCCATGCGCCTGTGTGCCAATGTGCCGGCGCAATATGCCATTCAACAGGCCTTGGGCGGGGTACAGTCCATCGACTCCCTGGTCAGTCCCGGAGGTC
Organism: Pseudoalteromonas sp.; assembly: GCA_050288805.1. Classification (GTDB taxonomy): domain Bacteria; phylum Pseudomonadota; class Gammaproteobacteria; order Enterobacterales; family Alteromonadaceae; genus Pseudoalteromonas. Next base: position 7,035 of record JBNKEN010000357.1, on the reverse strand, counting down.
GTTTGTATCAGCAGCGGGAAATCGTCTTTAATGCACTGAATGAAATCGAGGGGATCTCCTGCGTGAAACCCAAGGGCGCTTTGTATGCGTTTCCCAAGATCGATGTTAAACGCTTCAACATTCGTAACGATGAAACCATGATCCTAGATCTGCTGCTGGAAGAGAAAATTCTGCTGGTGCACGGACGGGCATTCAACTGGCCCGAGCCGGATCATTTCCGGCTGGTGTTTCTGCCGCACAAGGATGAGCTGACGCCGGCGATGAAAAGCATTCAACGTTTCTTCAGTCATTACCGTCAGGAAGATTAAAAAAGGGCCGAAAGGCCCTTTTTTAGGTGCGTTTTTTCGGTGCCGGTGCCACGTTACTGACGTAGCGCTGGAAAAGCTGCGGCAGGTTTTCAATCACCACGGACCTTCCGGCAATGTGACTGTTTTCCAGCGCTTCTCTCAGCCGTTCCAGTGTAAGTGCTTGCTGGCAACGTGCGGCCGTTTCTATGTGGCTGATATGCCAGGGTTCCGGCGCAACACCGCCGCGCTCCTTATCATAGGGGCGGTAAAAACCGTATTTTGTCAGGTTTTCATCGAGCCAGCGGGTCAGGGGGCCAAAAGGCCCTTGCGGCGCGTACTCATCCGGGCTGAGTGCGAGGCGATAATCCTCGCTCACCGCATTGCCGTCATAGATATCCAGATCGCAGCCCCAATGATGGCGGCTGGCACCGGGCAGGGCCGAGTAAAGCAAGATGGCGTGACATTTCTGTAAATCGTCGAGTTGCGCCATATTCACCGTCGCACCGGTTTTATCGTAGACCGGTCTTTGTCCTTGATATTTTCCGTTCCAGATAGCAAGCTGGCGATCGAAATCGCGAAAACCGGATGCAATGGTCAGGGCGAATCCGGCAGCGCGGGCGGCGCTTTCAAGGAGGCAAAAGTCATCGAGCGCATCGCGATGAACAAGGTGTCCTTGGCAGGATACCAGGTGCTCACGACTACGCCCGGTCAGGCACGCTGTAACTGTCACGTCAAGAGCCGCCGTAATATGTCTTCATAGATGATGGCCAGGGTTTCTATGTCGCTCGCCTTAACGCATTCATTGACCTTGTGAATGGTGTCGTTGCAGGGGCCGAGTTCGATAACCTGGGCGCCGGTCTGGGCGATAAAACGTCCGTCGGAGGTGCCGCCGGATGTTTCCAGCCTGGGAATCAGGTTGGTGACGCTTTCAATGGCCTGGCGGGTGGCCTCAACCAGCGGGCCCGAATCGGTTAAAAACGGCAGTCCGTTCAATGTCCAGTTCAGCTGGTATTCCAGCTGGTGGCGCTCGAGAACGGCTGTCACCCTTTCTTTTATCTGGTCCGGCGTCAGCTCGGTACTGAAGCGCAGGTTAAACTGGATCTCCACCTCGCCGGGGATCACGTTTCCGGCCCCGGTGCCGCCGTTAATGTTGGACACCTGGAAACTGGTGGCGGGGAAATAGTCATTGCCCTTGTCCCATTCGGTCGATGCCAGTTCGTGCAGCGCAGGCGCAACCAGGTGTATCGGGTTTTTGGCTAAATGCGGGTAGGCGACGTGTCCTTGGACTCCCTTTACTTTGAGATGACCGGTAATCGAACCGCGGCGACCGTTTTTTACCACGTCGCCGAGCCGCTCGCTCGATGAAGGCTCGCCCACGATGCACATGTCGATTTTTTCCCCGCGTGCCTCCAAGGTGTCAATGACCCGCGTGGTGCCGTTGATAAAGGGGCCTTCCTCATCCGAGGTCAGCAAAAAAGAGATTGAACCCTTGTGGTTCGGGTATTGATTTAAAAAGCGCTCGGTGGCGACCAGCATGGCAGCAAGAGACCCCTTCATATCGGCTGCGCCGCGACCGTGGATATAGCCGTCATCAAGGGTGGCCGAAAACGGGGGAAATACCCAGTTGTCTTCCGGGCCGGTCGGCACGACGTCCGTGTGCCCTGCAAAGCAGACGTTTGGTCCTTCGTTGCCCTTGCGTGCCCAGGTATTCAGGGTATCGACAAAAAACAGGGATTCGACATTGAAACCGAGGCGCGCAAGGTGCTGATTGATCAGCTGCTGGCAACCGGCATCGTCCGGCGTAACCGATTCGCGCCGGATCAATTCCTGGGTCAGGGTGATAGGGCAAAGGGTCATAGGTTAAATATCTTGTCGTAGTCGGCCGCTTTAAAGCCTAGGTGGTACTGGCCGTTATGCACAAGCAGCGGACGCTTGATCATGGCCGGATGTTCGAGCAGCAGTTTCAACGCCAGTTCTTTATCCAGGGCGTTTTTACTGGCTTCGTCGAGCTGGCGGAACGTGGTGCCACGCTTGTTGAGCAGTTGCTCCCAACCCAATGCGCTCTCGAATTCGGCCAACTGTTCCGCGCTCAGGCCGTCTTTACGGTAGTCATGAAACTGGAATTCGACTTGGTTGTCGGAAAGGTATTTTTTGGCTTTTTTGATGGTATCGCAGTTGCTGATGCCGAACATAATAGTCATATCAGGATTTCTTTGTAATTGTCAGTAGAGTATCGGAACCGGCGCTGACCTGTTGCTGGGAGAAATAGATCGCGCCGAGCTTTTTATGGTTTAGCACTATGATAGCGGCAACCCGGTTCTCTTTGAAGCGACGCAGGTCGAAATAGGCCAGCTGCTCGCCGCGGGTGATACGGGTTTTATTCAGGTAGTTCAGGCGTGTGCCGGTCAACGGCATCTCATCGAGCGGAAGATTAATCGCAATCAGCAGACGGATACCGCTGTCGCTTTTCAGTACGAATTCGCTGCCGCCGGCCTTTACGCTTTCAAGCCAGCCGTCAAAGGGGGCAACCAGCTTATGACCGTGCATTTCGACGGCAATGCCGCATCCCAGCGTGCCGCCGGCGAAAAACGGATCCGGGTGCTCACTAAGCGCGAGTACGTGGCCGCTGAGCGGACTGAACAGCGGGTGTCCGAGGCCGACCAACTGCTGCTCAGTCGCAGCCATAACCTGGCGGTGAACCGACATCTCAGGCGTCTCCGAGCACGGCATAGCCGTCTTTGCGCAGCGCGCGCATCGCATTGTTCACCTGCGTTTTTTTCACCAGGATGTAGTCGGTGTCAAAGGTGGAAATCGCAAAAATAGAAATTTTTTCCCGCGCCAGTACGGCGGAAATATTGGACAGGATCCCGGTCAGCGAAAAGCCGAGCGGCCCGAGCACTTCGAGCGCCTGCCAGCCCGGCTCCTGCTCTTGACTATCGACGTTTATATAATAGGGACAGACGATGGATAATTCGTCCTGGGTTTTGGCGATAAAAAATATCTCAGCCTGATAGACCTCACTTGGGATAGGGTGATCGCAAGGCAAGCTGTGAATGGTGAATTGCGGCGATAAGAGTTGCAGCGTTTGTTTCGACATAAACGTCCCGTTTTCCTGCCATTTACATCTATTGTGCTTTGGATGCCCGGGTTAGGCAAGGGACGCGGGGAATTTTTAGCGGCCGCAAGCGTGAAGCTTGCGGCCAGGGTTTCAATGTCCGGATGCCTGAATGGCGGTCAGGGCGATGGTGTAGACGATATCGTCGACCAGCGCGCCGCGACTGAGATCGTTAACCGGCTTGGCCATGCCTTGCAGCATGGGCCCTATGCTGATCAGATCCGCGCTGCGCTGAACCGCCTTATAGGTGGTATTGCCCGTATTGAGGTCCGGGAATACAAATACGGTGGCCTGGCCTGCGACCGGGCTGTCCGGCGCTTTTTTACGCGCCACGTTTTCCATGATCGCCGCATCGTACTGAAGCGGCCCGTCGATGATAAGGTCCGGCCTTTTTTGCTTGGCCAGCCGGGTGGCTTCCCTGACCTTTTCGACGTCGGCGCCGCTGCCGGAATCGCCGGTGCTGTAGCTTATCATCGCCACCCGAGGTTCAATGCCGAAGGCGGCGGCCGAATCGGCGGACTGGATTGCGATATCGGCAAGTTGGGCTGCATCCGGATCCGGGTTGATGGCGCAGTCGCCGTAAACCAGCACCTGATCGGGCAGGAGCATAAAGAAGATGGACGATACCAGCGACGAGCCGGGCGCTGTTTTTATCAGCTGCAACGGCGGGCGTATGGTGTTCGCCGTGGTATGCAAGGCGCCGGACACCAGTCCGTCAACCTCGTTTTGCGCCAGCATCATGGTGCCGAGCACCACGTTATCCTGCAGTTGCTCTTCGGCTACAACCTCGGTCAGCCCCTTACTCTTACGCAGTTCAACCATGGGAGCGACGTAGCGGCCGCGGATCTCGTCCGGGTTCAAAATGGTCACCTGATCGTTGAGCTCGACCCCTTGCTGTTCGGCGATCCGTTCTATTTCTTCCCGCTCCCCGAGCAGCACGGTTTTCGCTATGCCGCGCTCGCCGCAGATGGCCGCCGCTTTGATGGTACGTGGCTCATTGCCTTCCGGCAGGACGATGGTCTTCCCGGCACGTCGTGCTTTATCGGTAAGCAAATAACGAAACGCGGGCGGTGAAAGCTTGCGGGTGCGTCCGACATCCGAGGTCAGGCTTTCCAGCCATTCGGAATCTATGTGAGCTGCGTTGTGATCTTTGACCTTTTCAATGCGTTGATCGTCGTCCGTCGGGACCTCGAGGTTGAAATTGTGCAGCAGCAGGGAGGTGCGCCAGGTATCGTGTTTGGTCGCCAAAATAGGCAGGCCGGTGGTTTCCATCGCCTGTTCGCACAGAGCCATGATCTTAGGTTCGGGTTGAATATCACCGGTCAGCAAGATTGCGCCCAATTTGGTGCCGTTCATGGCCGAGAGGCAGGCGGCGACCAGCACGTCGGAGCGATCGCCCGGAGTAACCAACAAAACGCCAGGCGTTATATGGTTCAAAATGTTGGAAACCGTGCGGGCGCAAAACGTAATGCGCCTCAGGCGCCTGTGCTGCATGTCGCCCGGATTGATGACGTCCGCTTTCAGGTAATGGGCCAGATCGATCACCCTCGGGGCCACCAGATCGAAGTCCCAGGGCACCATGCCGAGCAGTTTAAACGGATGCTTGCGAAACAGCGGCATGGAGGCCAACCGGTTTTGCTCGTTTTCCAACTGATCCGCGTCGTAGGCATCGATAAGATCTGGGCGGGTGCGTCCTTCATCGTCGATGGGGGCATTGACCTTGTTGAAGATACAACCCAATACGCGGGGATGATCGATACCGCCGTATGTACCGGCCGCGATTTCCAGCCTGTCTTCAAGCTGCTCCGAACTGTCGTTGCCCGGGGTCAGGACAAAAACGATATCGGCGCCGAGGGTTTGGGCGATTTCGCGATTGACGCGGCCGGCGTAGGGCTGCTTGCGGGTCGGTACCATACCCTCGATAATTGCCACCTCGTCCGCGGAGATGGCGTTTTCGAAACGCTCGACCACTTCTTCCAGCAGGAGTTCACCCTTGCCGTCGCCGATCATCTGTTCCGCATAACCAAGATCTATGGGGGTCGGCGGAGTTATGGGCGAGCCCTTGGTCACTATGAGGGTTGATTTTTCCGGACCCGATTCGCCGCTGCGTGGCTGGGCAATGGGTTTAAAAAAATTAACCTTGAGCGCCTTTTGCTCCAGAGCACGCACCAGACCCATGGAAACGGACGTCAATCCGACACCGGTGGAAATGGGAATAAGCATGATACGTCTGGCCATTAATGTTGCTCCTTGCATAGGCGAGCGGCATCTTGGGCAATAACCCATTCTTCATTGGTGGGAACAACCACGGCCACGGCGCCCCCCTTATTTCCCGTGATTACGCCTTCTGCGCCGAAACGGGCCGCCAGGTTTTTCTCCCGGTTGCAGACAAGGCCGGCGAAGCCGAGTTGTGAAAGTACTTTTTCACGAATAAGGCTTGAGTTTTCACCGATCCCGCCGGTGAAGACCAAGGCGTCAAGTCCGCCTAGGGGCACTAAAAACGAGCCGATTTGTTTGGCAAGACGGTAGCAAAAGATGTCGAGCGCAAGCGTTGCCTGAGCGTTGCCGGCCAAATGCGCTTCTTCCAGGGTACGGCAGTCGTTCGACAGCTCGCTGATGCCGAGCAGCCCGCTTTGCTGGTTGAGTAAAAAGTCGATTTGCGTCAGCGAATAGCCGAGCTGGTTGGACAGAAAACTGAAAAGACCCGGATCGATATCGCCGCTACGGGTGCCCATCACCAGCCCTTCCAAGGGCGTCAGGCCCATACTGGTATCGATACTTTCGCCGTTCAAAATGGCGCTGACCGAACTGCCGTTGCCGAGGTGAGCCGTTATCAATTTGCTGTTTGTTAAGGGCAACTGCAATGCCTCGCAGGCGCGCCTCGATACATAATAGTGGCTTGTGCCATGGAATCCGTAACGGCGCACGCCATGTTCACGGTAGAGCCGGTAGGGCAGCGCATAGAGATAGGCCTTGGGCGGCATGGTTTGATGAAAGGCGGTATCGAACACCGCGACCTGTGGTAGTTGTGAAAAGGCCTTTTGCGCAGCCCGAATTCCCAACAGGTTGGCGGGGTTGTGCAAGGGAGCCAGCGAAGAGGTTTGTTCGATGGCGGCCAGCACCTGATCGTCAATCAATACAGAACGGGTAAATTTTTCGCCGCCGTGGACAACGCGGTGACCCACGGCAATCAGCTTGTTGTCCAACGCGTTGTCGTTGATAAGTGCAACCAGATACGCGATCGCTTCGCCGTGAGCGCCTTCGGGGGGCAGGTCGCTTTGCTGTTTTTCTCCGCGCAGGCTGTAACGTATTGAAGGTGCGTCTCCGGCCAGACGTTCGGCCAGTCCCGTCAATATCTGTTCGCCGCTGCCAGCGTCGATAATTGCGAACTTGAGGCTGGAACTACCACAGTTGAGAACCAAAACGTGTTGATCAGGCATCGAAATTTCCGTTCAGTTTTTATGTGAAAGCGACAGAAAGTCCGCATTTATGCGGAGTCTGTCAGTCTATGGTATAATTGTTTTGCTAATGTGTTATTTTATCTTAAATTGACGCCAAAGGCACCCCGGAGTGAAGATGCAGAAAACGCTGTTGGCACAGCTTAGGGATGGCCGCCATTACATTAAAACCTGG
>JBNKEN010000356.1:0-4278 GCA_050288805.1 Pseudoalteromonas sp. | reverse complement strand
ATTTTCAGGTCGTCGCGAAGCGCTGCCTGGGTTTCCAGCGTAAACGCCAGCGCCGTATCGGCGGCGAGGGAGCGCTCGTGAAATTCGTCGAAGATGACAAGGTCGACGTCCGCAAGCTCCGGATCGTTTTGCAGCATTCGGGTCAGCATGCCCTCGGTGACGATTTCAAGCCGGGTGTCCTTCGAGACCTTGCTCTCCTGACGAATACGCAATCCCACGCTTTGCCCGAGCGCCTCGCCCTGCCGGGCGGCAAGGAAGTTCGCGATATTGCGCGCCGCCAGGCGCCGCGGCTCCAGCATCACGATATGCCTGAAATGCCCCTCGCGCATCAGCTGAAGCGGCAGCCAGGTCGACTTACCGGCGCCGGGCGGCGCCTGCAGCAGAGTAACGGGGTGGTTTTTCAGGTTGTCGACCAGCTCACGATAAACGGCCTCGACGGGCAGGGAAGAAAACGACAAAACGGCAACTCGCAAATGACTTTGCCGGGTATTTTAGCCCGCAGCCTCATCAACTTAAAGCGGATAAACGCACACTTTCAACCACCGCGCGCTTTTTCGCCCGTGCCAGACAAATTGACATGAAAAATTGGCATGTCCCCTGCTTAAAAAAATGCATGTATAAATCCCTGTTGTCCCTACCCGTTTTGTTTTCAAGGTAAAAAAGATGTCAGCAGGCTTAGCCAAAAAGCACCGCAAGCGTTCAACGAAGGAGTGTTTGTGTGGATACAGAAATACCTAAAGAGCGAAGCACCATAGAGACCACGGCGTCGGGCCTGACCATTACCATTCCCGCCAGAAAAAACCACTTCACGGTGCTTTTTGTGGGTTTTTGGCTGGTCGGCTGGGTGTTCGGCGAGATCACCGCCCTCGCCCAGGTGTTGTCTCCCGAACCCGGTCCGCCGGAACCTATGTTTTATCTTTGGTTGACGGGCTGGACCCTCGCCGGAGTTTTGGCGCTCTATATCTGGCTGTGGAACCTGATAGGCAAAGAAGTGATCACCGTTTCAAAAACCAGGCTGCAGCACGTCCGTGATGTGGCCGGCTACGGCCGCGCCAGGGAATATGATTTGACCACGGTGTCGGGGCTGAGGGCAAAAATGCCGGACACGACCGCGTACGGCCTGGAATCGCTCAACGTCTCGGGGGGAACCATCGCCTTCGACTACGGCCACAGCACGCACAGCTTCGGCACTCACCTCGACGGCGGTGAGGCCGAACACATCGTCGCGGCCATCAAGCAACGAATTAATATTGGCGAGCTTTGAATCTTACGGACGATCCTTCCTCGCTCAGCCGACCTTGCATCGGCCGCTACAAAGCGCATCTCAAAGCAAAGGGGCCTGACGCCCCTTTGTTATTTACCCGCCTATTCTTCGCTTAAGCGACTCAAGGCTGTGGCCAGTTCACCGATGCGGCGTTTGGTTTCTTCCACCAGAGAACCGATTTCCGTGGTGGATTCGGTTGAACGGTTGGCCAGCGCCCTTACTTCATCGGCCACCACGGCAAATCCGCGCCCCTGGTCGCCGGCTCGCGCCGCTTCGATGGCCGCGTTAAGGGCAAGCAAACCGGTTTGATCCGAAATACCGTTGATAACGGAGACGATGTCGCCGATCTGGTTGCTTGACGCCATCACCGCGGCCATGGCTTCGTCGGTCGCGTCCCGGGCCTCACGCTCGACGGTCACGTCGCGGACAAACGCGGTATAGGCAATTTTTCCGTCCATGCTGATTTTCGACAACGACAGGTTGCCCCATACGCGCGTGCCGTCCTTGCGTTCGATTTCAACGTTACGGCTGGTGCCGACTATCTTATCCTCGCCGCCGCGGCGATTGGCGTCGACATAACCGTCGTGGTTGGCCTGGATCATATGCGGCACCAGCATCTTCACGTTGTTGCCCAGCACCTCGTTGCGCTGATAGCCCCACAACCGTTCGGCCGCGGCGTTGAAAAAGGTGACCAGGTTGTGTTCGTCTATGGTGACCACCGCATCGAGCGCCTGCTCCAGGGTCTGGTTGATGATCTCGCGGGCTTCGCGCTCCTTGGTGATGTCTTTCACGAAAGCGGTGTAGATGATCTTGTCTTCCAGCTCTACCTTCGACAGGGAGAGGTTCGCCCACACCTTACTGCCGTCACGGCGCTCGATCTCAACATCCCGACTGGTGCCCACTATTTTGTCGCGCCCGGTCTGGCGATTGGCGTTAACATAACCGTCGTGGTGCCCCTGAATGGCATGGGGAACCAGCATTTTCACGTTTTTACCCAGTACTTCGTCGGCCCGGTAACCCCACAAGCGCTCGGCGGATGCGTTGAAAAATGTAACGCAGTTGTGCTCGTCGATGGTGACCACCGCATCCAGCGACTGCTCCAGCGTTTGGTTGATGATTTCCCGCCCTTCCCGCTCCTTGGAAATATCCTTCACAAAGGCGGTATAGATGACTTCGCCGCCGACATCGACCTTTGACAGGGAGAGGCTGCCCCACACCGTACCGCCGTCCTTGCGCTCGATTTCCACTTCGCGGCTGGTGCCGACGATTTTGTCCTGCCCGGTCTGGCGGTTGGCGTTGACATAGTTGTCATGGTGAGACTGGATAACCTGAGGCACCAACATTTTTACGTTACGCCCGATCACCTCGTTGCGCCCATAACCCCACAATCTTTCCGCCGCCGCGTTGAAAAACGTCACCAGGTTGTCCTTGTCGATGGTGACAACCGCATCCAGTGCCTGCTCCAGAGTCTGGTTAATGATCTCGCGGGCCTTACGTTCTTCGGTGATGTCCTTCACAAAGGCGGTGTACAGCATTTTGTTGCCGACCTTGACCTTAGAGAGCGACAGGCTGCCCCAGACTTTTGAGCCATCCTTACGCTCAATCTCCACTTCTCGACTGGTGCCGACGATCTTGTCTTCGCCGGTATTGCGGTTTGCATTTACGTAATCGTCGTGTCTCGGCTGAATATTGACGGGCACCAGCATTTTGACATTGCGGCCCAATACCTCGTCGGCACGATAGCCCCAGAGTCGCTCGGCTGCCTTGTTGTAAAAGGTCACTTGGTTGTTGTGGTCGATGCTGACAACCGCATCAATGGCCTGAGCCAGGATCTGTTGGTACATTTTGGTCACAGATCCGGTGGCAAATGGAAGTTTTTCTATTAAGCTCATGCGATACCTCTGGTTGGCGTGAAACTGCTGCGTCAATCCCTCGTCGCATACATTCCCACTTTAAACCCGGCCTATGAAAACTGTAAATAGAATATGAATATCAACAAGATAAAACTAAACATTAGTATTAAAAAGCGATTTCCATAACGTCAATTCAATCGCAAAAACGGCAACAAAAAAGAGCCCTGATGTATTGATTTAGGCTCTTTACCTTCCCCTGGTTTTTTCCCTTTACCGGTGTCGTTTCAATCAGCCGAATGCGCCTGGCTGGTTCGCATTTTAGTTAAGCGCACCCTTTTACCACAGAAGCCGAGCACAGAGTGTCGGCCTTCTGGCAACGATGTGCTCTCCCGGAGCGATGACCTCAATTGGCCCCACCCCAATTGGCCCCACCCCAATTGGCTCCACCTCGTTCGATGGGCGAATTGACTATCTCCAGAAACTCGCTTTCGCTCAGGTATACAGGCGTATAACTGCCTCCATATTGCAGCAGCACCTTATAGAACGAGCGCAGGTGGTTACGCGAGCCCTTTTGCAGGTTTTCATAAACCAGTTCAATGTCGCGATTGCCGTCGATCTCCTCTTCAAGCCGGGCTATATCCACTATGTCCAGCTCTTCGATCAGGGCTCCTACGGTAAGTGCATCCAGCAAGCTAGGCGTGCCCTGCTCCACCAGGGTATCGTAGAGGGTTTGCATATCCGGGGTAGCAAAAAACCCGATCCCCATTCCCGCAACCGGATCGGCCAGGTTGTATCTGTCTAGCAGTACCTTAACCGCATCGGTATGAGTCTGCTCGCTTTCGCTGATATTGTCGAAAATAGCAAGGCCATGCAGGTTATACAGGGTAATGTAGACATCGTGAGCCAGCTTTTCCTCCTCACGCATCAACAACAGCCCCGCTTCTTCGGCGTCCGACAAGGAATTGCTGGAAATACTCGACAGCTGGGTCTCCAGGTTGGTCAGGCTGACACTGGAATAACCGTCATCACTGACGCTTAATATCACGGGTCCGGGTTGATCCTGCACCGGTTCGGGCCCGCTATCGCTGCCACCGCAGCCATAAATCAGCACGGTCATAGCCAGCAAACATGAAACTATCAGCTTATTCATCGCAACCTCCT
>JBNKEN010000355.1:0-1526 GCA_050288805.1 Pseudoalteromonas sp. | reverse complement strand
CGAACGACAGGGGCATCATAGAGCTGGATGAATTTCATATAAGCCGCAGCCTTAAAAAATGGCGAAAGCAGCATCCTGTCAGGGTCACTGTTAATCACGCCTTTGAGCGGATAATTCACGGGTGCCGTGATCAGAGACTCTACGCGGAAGGAACCTGGATCACCGAACAGATGATCAACGCCTACCTGGATGCCCATCACGCAGGGATCGCCCACAGTATCGAGGTCTGGCGCAACGACAAACTTATTGGCGGCCTTTACGGCATCATGCAATCCGCGGTGTTTTGCGGTGAATCCATGTTTCACACCGAACCCAACGCGTCCAAACTTGCGATGTGGGCACTGGTAAACTGGATGAAGATAAATCACTGCGCGTTTATCGATTGCCAGCTGGTTAACCCCTACCTCTCAGCCCTTGGCGCAAAATCCGTCCCGCGCAGCGAGTTCTTGGCTAAACTCAAAGAAGCAGCAGGCCACACTTGGCCCAAACAGATGTGGACAAAACAGGAATTGAAAGACATTTATGGCTGAACATTTACCCGTTAAATTGGGATTAAGCCAACGCTTCCCCTGCAGTTACCTCCCGGACAAGGAAGAGCAGCTGTTGGTTATACTCGATCCTGTGTGTTATTCGCCGGCGGGCTTTGAAACCCTGCTGGCACACGGCTTTCGCCGCAGCGGCGATCAGATATACCGGCCCCATTGCCCTTCCTGTAAGGCATGCAAATCTGTCAGGGTATTAAGCCATGAATTTACGCCGAGCCGCTCGCAAAAGCGTAAGCTGCTTGCCGTAGAAAAACGCTTCAGGGTCGAATATAACGACATGGAAAGGCCTGAATATTTCTCCCTTTACAGTAAATACATTTCTGCAAGGCACAGCGACGGTTCGATGTTCCCGCCCGATAAAAAGCAATACCATAGCTTTTTATACTGCCATTGGTTGCCGATCACCTTTATCGAGCTTTGGGAAGAGGAACGCCTTATCGCCGTTGCCGTGACCGACACCATGCCGCAAAGCCTCTCAGCCATTTACACGTTTTTCGATCCGGACTACGAAAAATACGGCCTCGGAAGCGTCATGATCATGGAGCAAATTCGTTTTGCCAGAGACAACAATAAACCCTATCTGTACCTCGGCTACCAGATCGACGACTGTATAAAAATGCGTTACAAACAACAATTCACCCCTGCGGAAAAGCTCTCGGGCGAACTGTGGCAGCCTATTTAATTTACAAAAATCCCCCGTCCCGCTTTACTTATCCCCTTGTTTTGGGCAAAATCTGCTGCGTTTAACTTATTTAAGAGGTGTTACGCTAAACATGGCGAAAGAAGACGTAATTGAAATGCAAGGTACCGTCCTTGATACTTTACCAAATACAATGTTCCGCGTTGAGCTGGAAAACGGCCACGTGGTCGTTGCTCATATCTCAGGTAAAATGCGCAAGAACTACATCCGAATTCTGACGGGTGATAAGGTGACCGTTGAAATGACGCCTTATGATCTTAGCAAAGGACGCATTGTATTCC
>JBNKEN010000354.1:0-2602 GCA_050288805.1 Pseudoalteromonas sp. | reverse complement strand
AAAAAAGGCCGCTATCGCGGCCTTTTTTATTTAAACGCCAATTAGCGTTTGTCTGATTTTACATAATCACGCTGCGTGGCGCCGGTGTAAAGCTGGCGCGGACGGCTGATCTTATGGCCAGGCTGAGACAGCATTTCGTCCCAGTGTGAGATCCAACCTACGGTACGGGCCATGGCGAAGATCACGGTGAACATACTGGTTGGAATACCGATGGCTTTCAGGATGATACCTGAGTAGAAATCGACGTTAGGATACAGCTTCTTCTCAACGAAGTACGGGTCTTCCAGTGCGATTTGCTCAAGTTTCATGGCAACATCCAGCAGCGGATCTTCGATGTTCAGTTCTTTAAGCACTTCATGACAGGTCTGGCGCATTACGGTGGCGCGCGGGTCGAAGTTCTTATAAACACGGTGACCGAAGCCCATCAGACGGAACGGGTCGTTCTTGTCTTTGGCCTTAGCAACGAACTCGTCGATACGGTCAACCGAACCGATCTGCTTGAGCATGTTCAAACAGGCTTCGTTCGCGCCGCCGTGAGCTGGGCCCCACAGTGAAGCGATACCGGCGGCGATACAGGCATACGGGTTTGCGCCCGATGAACCTGCCAGACGTACGGTAGAAGTCGATGCGTTTTGTTCATGGTCGGCATGCAGCATGAAGATGCGGTCCATCGCCTTGGCCAGCACCGGGCTAACCTTGTATTCTTCAGCCGGTACAGGGAACATCATATGAAGGAAGTTTTCTGCGTAGCTCAGGTCGTTACGCGGGTAAACGAACGGCTGGCCGATAGAGTATTTGTAAGCCATGGCTGCAATGGTAGGCAGCTTGGCGACCAGACGAATAGCGCTGCGCTTACGCTGCACCGGATCGTTGATATCCAGGTCTGTGTGATAGAAAGAGGACAGGGCGCCAACAACACCACACAGCATCGCCATTGGGTGTGCGTCAACACGGAAACCTTGGAAGAAGTGAGCGACTTTTTCCTGCACCATGGTGCTGCGGGTCAGGTCGTCAGAGAACTTTGCAAGTTGTGCGTCGTCTGGCAGTTCGCCGTTAAGCAGCAGGTAGCAGAGTTCGACGTAGTTAGATTTTTCAGCAAGCTGCTCAATTGGATAGCCACGGTGCAGAAGTACACCTTTGCCACCGTCGATATAGGTGATAGACGACTCGCAAGAACCCGTAGACATGAAACCCGGGTCGTAAGTGAAGTAGCCGTGCGAACCGAGTGTACGTACATCGATCACATCCTGGCCAGCGGTGCCCTTATAAATCGGCAGTTCGATTGGGTCGTGACCAGCGATTTGTATGGTGGCTTTAAGATCTGCCATCTAATTATCTCCCATAAGAATAACGGCCTGGGCCGTTATGACTTGATACTAATGTTAAGCAAATTCCGATCATTGTAACGTGAAAGCGGGGTGTAAAGTCAATTTTAATGCATGAACGAATAATAAATATTCGGATGAGATTAAATATTAGACCAAAGGCTAATTCGCAAGCGTCTCTTACTAAACAAGAATTGTAAATTGAGCCCTGGCTATATATACTGTCAGAGGTTTTAAACCGTATCGTCTGTGGGTGAATTTCGGTGACAATTTGGGGTTTTCCTTAGGTTGCTGCCACCTCGCTCCGATGGCCTCTATCCGAAGCCTTTTCGGGTGGAATTTATAAAAACAATGTAGATGGCTCAACATATCGCTTGAGCAAGATGGGCAAGTAACTGTGAAAAAGCAAAGACCTGTAAATCTAGATCTAAGAACCATCTCCATGCCCGCAACGGCTAAAGCGTCGATCCTGCACCGCGTCACCGGTGTTGCTTTGTTCTTCGCTTTAACCTTTGTTATCTGGGCCTGGGCTGAATCTCTGTCTTCCCCTGAAGGGTTTGAATTCGTCAAGGGCCTGTTAACCGGGTTCATTGCCAAATTCATCGCGTGGGGCACCATCACCGTGTTGGCGTATCACCTGATCGGTGGTATTCGTCACCTCATCATGGACATGGGCCACTGGGAAGAACTTGAGTCTGGCAATGCCAGCGCTAAAGCTGCAATCGCGCTTTGGGTTGTTGTTGCAGTCCTCGCAGGAGTTTGGTTATGGTTTTAAATTCAGCAACTCTTAAACGCGACGGTGTACAGGACTATGTTTCCCTGCGTACCACCGCGCTGATCCTGAGCGCCTATGCGCTGTTTATCATCGGCTATTTTTTAGCAACCCCTGAAGTCACTTTCGACGGTTGGAAAGCGCTGTTTTCTAACCTGGCTATGAAAGTGTTCACCATCACGGCCCTGGTCTGCATGATGATCCACACCCGTATCGGTTTATGGCAGGTGCTGACCGACTATGTGAAGTGTTCAACGATGCGTGCAGTACTTGGCTTTGTATTGAACCTGATGGCGTTCGCTTACGTAGCGACCGGCCTGTTCGTTTTATGGGGTGTTTAAGTGAAATATTCTGTTCGTGAATTTGACGCCGTAGTAATCGGCGCCGGCGGCGCAGGTATGCGTGCCGCTTTGGCTATTTCTGAATCAGGCAAAACCTGTGCGCTTATCTCTAAGGTATTCCCGACGCGTTCACACACCGTGTCTGCGCAGGGCGGTATCACCGT
>JBNKEN010000353.1:0-3966 GCA_050288805.1 Pseudoalteromonas sp. | reverse complement strand
TGATTGGCCTCCGGATTGATCTTGGCCAGGGAAACCTCGGCCACAACCGTATATTCGGAGAAGGTGGAGCAGCCCATATAGTGGAAGATCGGCTTGCCATTATACGAGAAGCGGGTCGTACCGTCCGGCATCAGGCCCTTGCCCTGGGTTTCGCGAACCGCCTGGCACAGGTTGGTTTTGCCCGAGGTACAGAACTTACATTTGCCGCACTCGGCGGTATAAAGCGGAATAACGTGGTCGCCGACAGACAGGCCGGTCACACCCTCGCCTACCATCTCGACAATACCGCCGCCCTCATGGCCTAAAATGGCCGGGAACACGCCCTCGGGATCGTCACCGGACAGGGTAAAGGCATCGGTGTGACACACGCCGCTTGCCACTATGCGCACCAGCACCTCACCGGCCTTCGGCAGTTCCACGTCCACTTCTTCCACCTTCAAGGGTTGCCCCGGTCCCCACGCGACCGCCGCCTTTGATTTGACGGATGTCTGTCCCGGTTTGATTTCTAGTGCCATGACTTGTTCCTTATATGCGATTAAGTCTGGGGCGCGAACGGGCCCCGAATATGCCAAAGAGTATATGCCCTCAGCGTCATTTAACAATCCGAGAAAAATGAAAATCATTTTTACATATATGTAATAATACTCGGGTTATTTATCGGTTTTGAGGTCGTTATGGGGCAATGGGAAGGGATCAGCGAATTCGTTGCGGTGGCGCAAAGCCAGAGTTTTACCTCGGCGGCCACCCGGTTAACTACCTCGGTCGCGCAAATCAGCCGTAAGGTGGCGGCACTTGAGAGCCGCCTGGCGGTCAAACTGCTCAACCGCACCACCCGAAAAGTCACCCTGACCGAAGCGGGCCAGCTTTTTTTCAACCAGTGTAAGCACCTGGTCGAAGGGTTGGAGCAGGCCGAGCGGGCCGTCACCCGCATGCAACTCGAACCGGAAGGCCTGATCAAGCTCACCGCCCCGGTCACCTACGGCGAAATGAACCTGGCGCCTTTGCTGACCCGGTTTCTCAAACGCCACCCGCAGATAGATCTGGAACTGGTGCTGACCAACCAAAAACTGGATTTGCAGGATTCCGGCATCGACCTCGCCATTCGCCTCGGCCGCCTGGAAGACTCAAGCCTGGTCGCCCGCCGCCTGTCGGATCGCCAGCTCTACGTCTGCGCCAGCAGGGAATACCTGGAAAAACACGGCGAGCCCCATACCCTGTCGGAGCTCGACAACCACGTTTGCCTGCGCGGCAACCTCGACCACTGGCGCTTTACGGAAAACGGCCAGGACAGATCGATTCGCGTCCGCGGCAGAATGAAATGCAACAGCGGGTTCGCCCTGAAAGAAGCGGCGATGCAGGGCATCGGCCTGGTTCAGCTGCCGGATTATTATGTCCAACAGGATCTGGAACAAGGCACCCTGGTTGAGGTATTGGGTCAATATCGCTGCGAGCGGGAAGGGATCTGGGCGCTTTATCCGAAAAACCGCTACCTGCCTTCCAAGATCAAAACCCTGCTGGCTTTTCTTGAAACCCACTTAAGCGGGCAATCCCGGTGATATTCGATGGCGGCAGATAGCGCCGAAAGCGACACCACGCCCAACTTCGGGCGCGGTGTCTTTGGGATTTACATTAAGCTTTCAAACAGCTCGGAGAAACGCGTTAATCCCTCACTTAAGTGCTCATCCGGGATGGTCAAGGGCGGTAAAAAACGGATCACGTTGCCGTAAAAACCGCAGGCCAGCAATACCAACCCGAACTCGGCGGCCTTGCCGATGATGGCCTGGGTCAGCTCAGGGTTGGGCTGGTCGGGGTCGCCGTTTTTCACCAGTTCCAGCGCTATCATGGCGCCGGCATGTCTGATTTCCCCCACCACCTGCGGATACTTCCTCTGCAATACGCCAAGTTCTTCGCTGAAACGTTCACCGATAGACGCGGCACGCTCAATCAGCTTTTCTTGCTCGATCACCTCAAGCACCGCCAGTGCCGCCGCACAGCCGAGCGGCGAACCGCCATAGGTGCCGCCTAGCCCGCCCGGCGGTGCGGCATCCATGATGTCACGTTTGCCGACCACGGCCGAAAGCGGCACGCCGCCGGCGATCCCCTTGGCCATGGTGATCAGGTCGGGTTCAACCGCGGCCTTCTCGCAATAAAACATCGCGCCGGTACGGGCAAAACCGGACTGGATTTCGTCGGCGATCAGCACGATGCCATGGGCGTCACACAGGGCGCGCAGGCGCTGCAAAAATTCCGTCGGCGCAATATAAAACCCACCCTCTCCCTGTACGGGTTCGATGATGATGGCGGCCACGTCATGGGGCGCGATATCGACCTTGAACAGGGTTTCCAGGTTTTTAATCGCCTGTTCGCTGCTCACGCCATGCAACGCACAGGGATAAGGCACATGATAAATATCGCCGGGAAACGGCCCGAACTTATCCTTGTAGGGCGTGATTTTTCCGGTCAGCGCCATTGCCATATTGGTACGCCCGTGAAACCCGCCGTTAAACGCGATGACGCCGCGGCGCCCGGTGTGCGCTCGCGCTATCTTGATGCAGTTTTCCACCGCTTCGGCCCCGGTGGTGACAAACAGCGCTTTTTTCTCGCTGTCGCCGGGCGCCAGTCGGGTCAGCTTTTCTGCCAATTCAACGGCGCTCTCATAGGGATTGACCATGACGCAGCTGTGGCTGAAGCGATCCAGTTGCGCCTTAACCGCCTCCACCACCTTGGGATGAGAATGGCCCGTATTACACACCGCAATACCGGTGGCAAAATCGATGTAGCGGTTTCCTTCGACATCCCAAATTTCCGCATTCGAGGCTTTATCGACATAGACGGGATAGACATTGCCCTGACCACGGGCGATGACGCTTTGTTTGCGCTGTTGCAGCG
Source organism: Pseudoalteromonas sp. (assembly GCA_050288805.1). GTDB lineage: Bacteria > Pseudomonadota > Gammaproteobacteria > Enterobacterales > Alteromonadaceae > Pseudoalteromonas. Next base: position 1,077 of record JBNKEN010000353.1, on the reverse strand, counting down.
CGCTGTTAGTCCGCATTGTTTAATCCTCCGAGACAGCGGTATTGGATATTTAAGTAGTCATCAAGTCCGTACTTTGAACCTTCACGACCGAAACCGGATTGCTTGACCCCGCCGAACGGGGCCGCCGGGTTAGAGATGGCACCTTCATTGATGCCCACCATGCCGAACTGAAGCGCGTCGGCCACGCGGTGGACCCGCCCGATGTCACGGCTGTAAAAATAACTCGCAAGGCCATATTCGGTTTGATTGGCCAAGGCTATCGCCTCGGCTTCCGTTGCGAAGGTTGCGATCCCCACCACGGGTCCGAAGATCTCCTCACGGAACAACGGCATCTGCGGCGTTATGCCGACAACCAGGGTCGGCGGATAAAAGGCACCTCTCTGCCAGTCGCCGCCCGTCAAAATTTCAGCCCCCATGGCCACAGACTCCTGCACCAGGCGATGAACGTTGGCGGCCGCCCGTTCGCTGATCAGCGGCCCCATATCGGCGCCTTCCATGCCATGTCCGGGGCGGATCCGCGCCATCGCGAGTTTTAATTTCTCGATAAAGGCGTCTTTCACAGACTCGGCGAGTAAAAACCGGTTGGCACAAACGCAGGTTTGCCCGGCATTGCGAAACTTAGACACCATGGCGCCGGCCACGGCGGCATCGAGATCCGCATCGGCGAATACGATAAAGGGCGCATTACCGCCGAGTTCCATCGATACCCGCTTAACGCTGGTTGCACAATCGGCCGTCAGCAGACGCCCTACCCGGGTTGAACCGGTAAAGGTGAATTTCGCGACCTTGGGGCTTTGCGTCAGCACCTTGCCAAGGCCCTCGGCATCCTGACCGACCACCACATTGAACACCCCGGCCGGGATCCCGGCGCGATGCGCCAGTTCGGCCATGGCCAGCGCCGAGAGCGGCGTCGTTTCTGCGGGACGTACCACAAAGGTACAACCGGCCGCGAGTGCCGCCGCCGCTTTACGGGCGATCATGGCATTGGGAAAATTCCAGGGTGTGATTGCCGCAACCACCCCCACCGGCGAACGGGTTACCTGTATCGACTGGCCCTGGCGAGCCGCAGGAATAATA
>JBNKEN010000352.1:0-2226 GCA_050288805.1 Pseudoalteromonas sp. | reverse complement strand
GAAAAGACGCCTGGCGTTCGGCGTGCATCTGAAGCACTTCTTTATTATCGGGCTGTTCAATTCGGCGCTGCCGTTTTTGCTGTTTGCCTATGCCGCACAAACCCTCGGCGCCTCGTCCATGTCGATACTCAATTCCACAACTCCTATCTGGGGCGCGGTGATAGGCGCGATTTGGTATAAATCGCCGTTGACTCCTCGGGCCGTTACGGGATTACTGCTCGGGATCGCCGGGGTTGCCGTACTGGTCGGCCCCGAGGCGATGGACATGGGTGAACAGGCTCTCTTTGCCGTTATCGCTACCCTCGCCGCATCCATGTGTTACGGCATCGCCTCAAACTACACCAAACAGGCACCGAATGTATCGGCATTCGACAATGCCCATGGCAGCATGTGGGCTGCCACCCTGCTGGTGCTGCCCCTGTTGCCCTTGATCCCGATGCGTGAGGCTCCGGGTATGGATATTGTCGGCGCCGTCGTCGCTCTGGGCGTAGTCTGCACCGGCATTGCCTACCTGATGTTCTTCCGCTTGATCGACGAGATAGGCGCCGCCTCAACCCTGACGGTGACCTTTCTCATCCCGCTGTTCGGTATACTTTGGGGACATTGGCTGCTCGATGAACCTATCGGCTCCAATCTCTTATCTGGTGCCTGCCTGGTAATCACCGGCACCATGCTGGTAACCGGTTTTTCGCCCCGCCAGCTGCTGCGCAGTCGGGCCCGAACGGCCTAAGCGAAAAGATAATAAAAAAGGCGGCCATCGGGCCGCCTTTTTAGTGTGAATAAACTCACTCTTCGAAGTACAGCTTGTCACGCTCCTTCGCGCCGACTTCGTTCATGGTCGCCGCATCGAACAGGCGGCCGTTCACCATGGTGTAATGCACCTTATCCGTATCGCGGATGTTGGCCAGCGGATTGCCGTCGATGACCACCAGGTCGGCAAGTTTACCGGCTTCGATTGAACCTATGTTGTTATCAAGCCCCAGGTAACGGGCCGGATCCAGCGTTGCCGCACGAATGGCTTCCAGCGGCGTCATGCCGCCCTGGGCAAACATCCAGATCTCCCAATGAGCCGCCAGGCCCTCACGCTGACCGTGGGCCCCGAGGTTTACCGTGACACCCAGATCCTGCAACTCTGCGGCTACGCGCGCATTGTTGAAGTGATTGTAATGACCGTCCGGCGCCTTGGTACGACGCATGGAGCGCGGCAATAACTGGTTCTTCGGCACGTATTTGCTGAGCAACGGATGTTTCCAGACATCGGTTTTGTCATACCAGTAGTTCTCACCCCAGATGCCGCCGTAAGCCACACCCAGCGTCGGGGTATAACCGACATCGCTTTGCGACCAGAGCTGGCGAATATCGTCGTAGATGTTCGCAACCGGGATTGAGTGCTCGATGCCGGTATGGCCGTCCACTATCATGGTGAGGTTATGCTCAAGCAGAGAACCGCCTTCCGGCACCACCATCATTTCGAGTTCGCGACCGGCCTCAATTACCTGCTGGCGCTGTTCGCGACGAGGCTGGTTGTAAGACTTGACGCTGAAGGCGCCGACCTTTTTCAGGCGCTCCAGATGGAACTTGGCATCGTCCAGTGAGTCGATATGCGAGGTGTAACCCGGCATATTGGCGCCGTACAAAATGGTGCCGGTGGAAAAGATCCGCGGTCCGACGATGGTACCGGCCTTTTGCATTTCACTGGCGGCAAAAATTTCCGTGGTGTCGTTGGACGGATCGTGAATGGTGGTCACGCCGAGCGACAGTCCGGCAAAGTTTTTCCAGTTCTGCTCGGGAATGATTTCGTCACTGCCCTGAGAGCCGTGGGCATGGGCATCGACGATACCCGGCATGATGGTTTTACCGCTGACATCGATAATCTTGGCGCCTTTCGGTACGGCCACCTCGGCCGCGCTGCCAACCGCCTTGATATGTTTGCCGTCCGTCAGCACCACGCCGTTTTCGATGACCATGTCACCCTTCATGGTGATGATGCGTGCACCCGTGAGGGCCACCATCCCCTTCGGCTCGGCCATCTTTTGGCTGAAACCGATGTTTTCGCCGCTTTTCACCTTAAAGTCGGCATCCTTGTCGGCGCTGATATCGAACAGCCCGTCGAGGCTCGCATGATACAGCTCCGGCCCGAGGCTCCAATAGAGCTTATCGCTGCTGCCGTTCCAGCTGATATTTTCACCGGCGCGTACCGACAACTGTTCGACCGGGAATTGAGTA
>JBNKEN010000351.1:0-3775 GCA_050288805.1 Pseudoalteromonas sp. | reverse complement strand
GCCTTTTTTGTTGTTCGCGCTATGCATTGTGAAGGACGACCGGGTTTAAAATGAAACGAGTCCAGGTAAATGCGAACTCGATGAAATCATGAAAATATTTTTACTTGTCGGTAATTGATAAAAAAAAGCTATACTCAAGAGCAAGATAGAAGCGTATCTTTGTAACCGGGAGTTTATTTCCCGGCGAACGAAATTCGCTTTTTTCAAGCCTTTTAGGAGCTCGTATATGCACCGACAGCCCGCGCAAGTCGCTTTTCACACCCCTTTCTGGTTAGCCCATTATATTTCCAAATACAAACCCGTCCCCGATAACGAAGTGCAGATGCGTTTTGTCATTGAGGCTGCGCGCCGCAATGTCGAGCAAGGGACCGGCGGGCCGTTTGCCGCGGGCGTCTTCGAGCTTCAGACCGGCGAACTCGTGGCCCTCGGGGTAAACCAGGTGCGCTCTCAGGGCCTGTCAATTCTGCACGCTGAAATCGAAGCCTTGACCCTGGCCGAGCGTACGCTCGGAAACTACGATCTCGGCAGCGATCCCGATAAATCCTATGGTCTGGTGTGCCTGGCAGAACCCTGTGCCATGTGTCTCGGCGCCGTGCCCTGGTCCGGTGTCAGAACCTTGTTGTGTGGTGCCACCACCGGCGATGTAGAAGCGCTCGGATTTGACGAGGGGGCGAGACCGTCTAATTGGCAAGAGGAACTCGATAAGCGCGGAATAAAGGTTGTTACGGGGCTTTGCCGGGAAGAAGCGAACGCCGTGCTGGCGAGTTATCGGGAAGCGGGCGGAGAAATCTACAACAGCCGGATTCAGGAAGGGCAATAGGGCGATACAAAGATAATATCGAGCGTCTCGGTGTCGGATCTGCGACTATACTTTTCGTAGCATCGGTAAGAATAGTCGATGCAGATCGGCGCTCGCGGTAAGAGTGCCAGAGAGTCAAGAGCTTCAAACCACCTCGCAATGGAGGGAAGAGTCCTATGAATATCTGGGTGATGGCCGCAGACGCAAGCTGCGCAAAACTATTTGCCTACCATGGTTCCACCGATGATTTGCACGAAATTGAAACCATTAACAACCCGAGCGCACGGCTCCATGAACAGGGGTTGGTGTCTGATCGGGGCGGCGCTGCATTGAACGGGTCTCATAACGGCAGCCATGGTGTCAACGGCGAAAAAGCGGCAAAAAAACATCAGCAGGAACGATTTGCTAAAAGCATTTGCGACCGGCTTTATAAAGGTTACTTAGAAAGGGAATATACTCGTTTGTACGTTACGGCTTCGCCGACGATACTGGGTGAGTTACGGCATCATTATCATAGCCAGGTCAACGCCAGCATAGCCGGTGAACTTGATAAAAACCTGGCGGAACATAGCGCTGCCGATATCCGCCATCACCTGCCCAAGGTGCTCACCTGACAACAACTCATTCGGGCCCTTGGTTGCGAGGGCCCGTTACCTTCCTTATCCTTCGGTAAATTTAATACGCAGACAATCCCACGGTGCCGAAAGAATCCAATAAGCCGGTGTCGGCTCAATTGCCTTTACACAAGCTAGGGGGTATGGTCTATCTCACGTTATTGGTTTAACAACGAGTTTGCGAGGCGCATTTCAATTGAGGAAGCGCGGAGATAGAGGAAATGTATTTAACGTTGTTATCTGAAAGCGACCGCGATGCCTTGCTTTTATTTGAAAGCACCAACCGTGTTTGGTTCGAAACTCACATAGCCCCGCGAGAGCCTGAATTTTATTCGCCGCAAGGGGTTAAGGGGCATATCAGGGCTTGCCTGCATGGGTATGAGAAAAAACGCCTGTTACCTATGTTGGTTGTAGATGAAAAAGGCACGATACTCGGGCGGGTCAACCTTTCGGAAATAGACAAGGCTACGCAAAGCGCGATGCTCGGTTACCGGGTCGGGGAGTGCTTTACCGGGAAGGGCGTCGCTAAATATGCCGTCGGCAAGATCCTCAATTTCGCGAAGCGTATCGGACTCGGCACCGTGGTTGCGTACGCATCGGTGGAAAATACGGCATCTCAGCATGTACTGTTGGCAAATGGGTTCCACGCGGTGTGTACGGTAAGGGAATATACCCAGGTGGGAGGACGCTGGCTCGATTGTATCGAGTATCACAGGTCGTTGGCCGAATAGAGGTCAGATTTTTCGTTATGTCGTGGATTAGTCAATCGATTAGCTGACTGTTTATACGGGAAAAAATAATCAGCGCTATGCGCGGCTCACTTGCCCGATCCCTGCCGCGTTGTTTCGGCGGTGAGATATCGGCAGGGAACTGGCAAAACTAAAAAACCGCACTAGGCGGTTTTTATTGGCTGGTTTTGTCAGCTGAGTACGGTTTAAAGCGCTATCAGCTGTTTTCCTCGGCGAATTTTCTGCACGCATCTTTGTCTTCACATTCGCCGTACAGGTACAAGGAATGGTTGGTCAGCTTGATGCCGTTTTCCTTGGCGATATCGAGTTGGCGGCGTTCGATGGTTTCGTCTTCAAATTCGATGACCTTACCGCATTTAAGGCACACCAGATGATCGTGATGATGACTGCCGGAAAGTTCGAAAACAGATTTACCGCCCTCGAAGTGGTGGCGTGAGACGATACCTGCGTCATCAAACTGGTTCAGTACGCGATAGACGGTTGCCAGACCAATCTCTTCGTTGTTGTCGAGCAAGATCTTATAGACGTCTTCCGCGCTGATGTGCTGGTTTTCAGGAGACTGGAGGATTTCCAAAATCTTGATGCGCGGAAGCGTGACCTTAAGCCCTGCTTTTCGTAACTCTAAATTGTGATCCGTCATTCAATCTGTTCTCAAATTTATTTTGTTTTTATCCGCCCGGAGTAACAGGCGAGCACGACGTTGAATCAGTGAAACTAAGAATAAAGCGCCCGGGTGTCAAGCAATAAACGGGCGCTATCAGACGCCTTAGTCTTCCAGTTCGGCCAGACACATTTCTTCGTACACCTGTTTACACCAGGTTTTTACGCGCTCTTCGGTCAGTTCCGGCTGGCGGTCTTCGTCGATGCCAAGACCCACGAAATGGTTTTCATCGGCCAGACCCTTGGACGCTTCGAAATGATAACTGTCGGTCGGCCAGTGGCCTACGACGATAGCGCCGCGCTCGGTGACGATATCGTTGATCATACCCATGGCGTCAAGGAAGTATTCCGCATAGTCTTCCTGGTCGCCGCAACCGAAAATAGCCACCAGTTTGCCTTCGAAATCGATTTGTTCCAGCTCAGGGAAGAAATCGTCCCAGTCACATTGGGCTTCGCCGTAATACCAGGTTGGGATGCCGAACAGCAGGAGATCGAACTCTGCGATTTCTTCCTTTGTGCTTTTGGCGATGTCGTGAACGGCAACCATCTGTTTGCCTAGCTCTTTTTGAATCATTTTCGCAACGTGTTCGGTGTTGCCTGTATCACTACCAAAAAATATGCCTACGCTTGCCATGTAATTAACCTTTTAACTGTCAATAGCCAATCTTTCTTGCAATATGGTTTCAATCAGTGCACCGCGACTGATGTTTTGTGCATCTGCCATATCGCTGAGCGCCTGATAAAGTTCAGATGAAACTTTAAATTCTACGCGTTTCAGGCCTCGCGCCTTATCGCGCTTGATCTGGTTGCGTTTATTGACCTTCAACTGCAATTCCCGTGGCAGGGGATTGGTCTTAGGTCTGCCTGGTCGCTTTTCATTCGCGAACAGGTCCAGGGTTGTTCTGTCTGTTTCCGATTTGGCCATGGTTAACCGACACCTGCGCCTTGCCAGA
>JBNKEN010000350.1:0-7079 GCA_050288805.1 Pseudoalteromonas sp. | reverse complement strand
ACCCCTGCATTTATGCCTGCTGCCCCTTGCGGTGCTGCTGGAAAACGTCGCCGGTATCTATACGCCGCTGCTTAGCGGCGGTTGTGTGGTGGTAAAGCCGCTGGCGCAACTGGGCTTTAACGGTACCCGTTTAAGTGAACCTGAGCGCCTTATCGCTACCCTAGATGCGGTGCAACCAAACAGCCTGATCCTGGTGCCGGAACTGTTGGCGTTGTTGCTGGCCTTTGCCGAAAAAGGCTGGCAGCCGCCGACATCACTGCAGTTTATTGCCGTCGGTGGTGGTGTGGTTAATTCACAGCAAATAGAACGTGCACGCGCACTGGGCCTGCCGGTGTACCAGGGCTATGGTCTGTCCGAAGCCGGTTCCGTGGTGAGCCTGAATACCCCGAATGACGACGATGTTACGACCGCGGGACGTGTACTCGACGGCATAGAAACGCGGATTGCAGACGGTGAACTGCAGGTTCGCAATCGTTTGTTCCTCGGTTATCTCGGTGGTGAGGCCTTCCCCGAGGGCCAATGGTATGGCACCGGCGATCTGGTTGAGTGCACCGACGGTCGTCTTAGCATAGTCGGGCGACGCAAGAATCTGCTGATCTCCAGCTTCGGACGCAATATCAGCCCCGAATGGCCTGAATCACTGCTGCTCGGCGAACCGGGGATCCTGCAGGCGGTGGTGGTCGGCGACGGCCGTCCGCACCTGGCTGTCCTGATTTTCGCCGCGCCGGAGTTAAGCGATGCGCAGCTTGAACAGGCTATCGAACGGGTCAATGCAGCCTTACCGGAATATGCCCAAGTGAAGGCCTATCACAGGCTGGCGCGTCCGCTGGATGCCGAAAGCGGCCTGCTGACGGGTAACAACCGCCCCAAGCGGGACCGTATCAATGAACATTTTTCCGAGCAAATCCAATGTATCTATAAAGGAGCCGAAATGAGCAGCTTTTATCAGGTTTTACAAAACGCAACGCGGTTAGATCGCGAGTACCTGCTGGCTTCACCCATTATCCAGCGCGCCTTCAGCGGCGATATCGGCCTGAATGACTATGTGGCGTTTTTGGGCCAGGCCTTTCACCATGTCAAACACACGGTTCCCCTGTTGATGAGCGTCGGCGCACGCCTTGATGACAGCAAGGAATGGCTGCGTGAAGCGGTGGCCGAGTATATCGAAGAGGAAATCGGCCATCAGGAATGGATCCTCAACGACATCGAGGCCTGCGGATTCGACAAGGAAAGCGCCCGTGCATCTGCGCCCTCGTTTGCGACAGAAATGATGGTGGCCTACGCCTACGACAGCATTGCCCGTAAGAGTCCGCTATGTTTCTTCGGGATGGTCCAGGTGCTTGAGGGCACCTCCATTGCCATCGCCGACATGGCGGCCGACAGCATTCAAACCAGACTGGGGCTGCCGAAAAAGGCGTTCAGTTACCTTAAGTCCCATGGCGCCCTGGATCAGGAGCATATCAAGTTTTTCGAAAACCTGATGAACCGCATTACGGACGAAGAAGAGCAGAAGCTTATTATCCACAGCGCGAAACGCTTTTACCGCCTGTATGCGGAAATTTTCCGCTCTTTGGACGGCAAGCACGGTTTCACGCCGTTAAGCGCCGAGGAGCTGTCCGCATGAAACGCAAAATCTGTGTGCTGACCGGTGCTACCGGCGGGATAGGCCAGGCAATCGCGCAGGCACTGGCGGCGCGGGACTGGCAACTGTTGCTGATCGGTCGAGACGAGGTCAAGCTGCATCGCCTGCAAATGGCGTTGCCGGGCCAGCACGACGTGCTGGTGGCGGATCTCGGCAGCAGCGAAGCGGCGGAGAAGATAATGGCCGCGGCGCGATTGCTCGGCGGCGCTTCCATGCTAATCAATAACGCCGGCGTCAACAAAATGCAGTCTCTCGAGCAGAGCAGCGAAGCGGAGATTGCCGCCACCTTGCTGTTGAACCTGCAAATGCCGATGCTTTTGTGCCGGGCGTTTTTGCCTCAACTGCGGGAAAAATCCGGCACCATTGTCAATATCGGGTCGTCGTTCGGCAGCATAGGCTACCCCTATCAAAGCCTGTATTGCGCCAGCAAGTTCGGATTGCGGGGCTTCAGCGAGGCCCTTGCTCGCGAACTGGCAGACTCGGACGTGAGTGTTCGCTACCTGGCGCCACGTGCAACGGATACCGAAATCAACAGCGCCGAGGTGCGCGAGATGAATCGCGAGCTGGGGAACCGAATGGACAGCCCGGAAGTGGTGGCCGAGGCCCTGTGTAAGCTGATAGAGGGGCGGGACCGTCGCTTGTTTATCGGTTTTCCGGAAAAGTTGTTTGCCCGTTTGAACGGCCTGCTGCCTGAACTGGTGGACAACGCCATTGCCAAACAACTACCTAAGATTAAACAGTTTCTAACCCATTGAGGCGAACGATCATGACTAAAACTATGTTAATTTCAGCCGCGCTGCTGATGAGCCAGGCGGTAATGGCCGACGCGGGAAGCATCGGTGATTGGCGTCAAACCCTGAGTGATATCCAGCACCAATGGGCCCGTGTCAATTACGAAACCGAAGGCGACGCCAAGGAAAAGGCGTTCGAAGCCCTCAGCAAACAGGGCGACGATTTCGTGGCAGCAAACCCCGACATCGCCCAAAGCCACATCTGGAACGGCATTATCAAATCCAGTTTTGCCGGCGCCAAGGGAGGCCTAGGTGCGTTGGGATTGGCAAAACAGGCCAAGGCGGAGTTCGAAACGGCCATCGAAATAGACGACAAGGCGCTTGCCGGTTCGGCCTATACCAGCCTGGCTACACTTTATTCAAAGGTACCGGGTTGGCCCATCGGTTTCGGCAGCGATAAAAAGGCCAAACAGATGTTCCAGCGTTCGCTGGAAATAAACCCGGATGGCATTGATATTAATTACTTTTACGGCGAATTCCTCTATGATGAAAAGGAATATAAGCAAGCTCGTGAGTACCTGGTAAAGGCGCAACAGGCTCCGAAACGCCCGGATCGCCCGAAAGCGGATATGTTCCGTCAGCAGGAAATTGCCACCTTGCTTGCAAAGGTTGATAAAAAACTGAAGAGATAAAATGCGCTTATTGTTGGTTGAGGATGACGCCTTGGTTGCCGGCGGGCTTACCCGCTCGCTCGGTGACGAAGGATATGCGGTGGAGTGCTGCGGCACGGTGGCAGAAGCATGCCGCTTGTTGGGCCATGGCAATATCGAGCTGGTGGTGCTGGATCTCGGGTTACCCGACGGCGACGGCAGCGAGGTGCTGAAGTTTATCAAGCGCAATAAGCTGACCATACCGGTACTCATTCTCACCGCCCGCGATTCCATCGACGATAAAATTTCCGGCCTCGATATGGGGGCCGACGATTACCTGGCCAAACCCTTTGAACCGGCTGAGCTGTTCGCCCGGTTACGGGTGATCAGCCGTCGCGTGACCCAAACCCAGAGCAGTGTGTTGGCCTGCGACGGCGTTGAAATGGATCTCGCCGCCCACAAGGTCAGTGTCGACGGTGCCGTATTGGACCTGCCGCGCAAGGAATACATGCTGCTCAAGGCGCTGATGGAAAACCAGGGCCGGGTTCAGTCGAAGCAACAACTGGAAAATAAACTCTACCAATGGGGGGAGGAACTGGGTTCCAACGCCATTGAAGTACACATCCATCACCTGCGTAAAAAATTGCCGCAGGACTTTATCCGCACCCTGCGGGGCATAGGTTATCTGGTAGGACAGCGCTAGTGTCTATTCGTGCCCGCCTGGTGATGATCCTGGTGTCCCTGGTGGTACTGGCGCTGTTTCTTGCCCTGGTGCGCGGCTATCAAAAAAGCATGTCGCAGGCCCAGCTGCTGCTCGACGCCGAACTCAGCAACCTGGCGCAGGCGATAATGTCGCTGCCGATCGAAGAAACCGAACATTTGGGTGAAAGCCCCTTGCTCTATCAGGTGTGGCGCGAAGGCAGGGCCATCGCCGCATCACATCGCCTGATCGAAACCCCTTTTCCCGAAACCAAACAAACCGGTTACACCACATTGAATGCGGCGGGCCAGCGACTTAGGGTCTACAGCCTGGTCGAGGGCAACAAGGTGGTACAGGTGGCGGAACCGACGCAAAAGCAGTTTGCCCTGGTCGAGGCCGTGATCCTGTCTGCCATGATGCCGCTGCTTTGGAGCGTGCCGATACTGGCGCTGCTGATAAGCCTGGTGGTCAAGAATGCGGTGGATCCCCTGAGCCGTCTGGCGCGCCTGTTGCAACACAAGCGTGCCAACGATTTCAGTGAAATCGAGGCGCTGTCGTCGGACAGGGAAATCAAAACCGTGGTCCACAGGCTCAACGATCTTTTCAAGCGGGTGGAGGGTGCCTATTTAAGGGAGCGCTACTTCGCATCCGATGCGGCCCATGAATTGCGCACGCCGCTCAGCAGCATGAAGATAAACCTGCATAATATTCAGGGCAGTTGTCCTGGCCCGGATACCGATGCCCTGAGGCAGGGGATCGATCGGATGAGCCAGATAGTGGAACAAATGCTGTTGCTCGGGCGCACGCATCCGGAGCAGTGGCACAGCCAGTTTGAGGAGCAGGATCTGCTGGCCATCAGTCAGCAGGTGGTGGTGGATCTATACGATAAGATTGCGCAAAAGCAGCAGGATATCAGTATCGAAGGGGAAGAGGGGCGACTTGAGGGGGATGCCTTTACCCTGGCGACCCTGGTCAAAAACCTGGTTTCCAACGCGGTAAAATACACACCGAACGGCGGTACGATCAAAATCAGCCTGAGTCGCGAGAATAAAGCCTTGTGCTGGCAAATTGACGACAGTGGTGCGGGCATTGCCGAGGCCGATCGCGAACGGGTGTATGATCGCTTTTTTCGGGTCGGCGGCGACCGTCACCCTTCCGGTGAAACGGGCGCGGGGCTTGGCATGGCGATTGTAAAACACATTACAGACATCTATAGTGCCGATATTCGATTGGCCGAGAGCCCGCTGGGCGGATTACAGGTCAGGGTTTGTTTTAGTCCCAGGGAGAAAGAATGAGAAATGCCGGGCTGATCTTGGCCGCGCTGCTGACCTTGCCGTCTCGGGCCAATGAAGTCGTTTTTGAGCTGGTACTGCAGGATCACCTGTTCTTTCCGGCGGAGATCCATATTCCCGCCGATCAAAAGGTGCGTTTGGTGATAGAAAACCGCGATGCCACCCCGGAAGAATTTGACAGCTTTGATCTCAACCGCGAAAAGGTGCTTTTCCCCGGCCGCAAAAGCGTGATCTACGTGGGGCCGCTCGAACCGGGTCGTTATACATTCTTCGGTGAGTTCTCGCCCAATACGGCACGCGGTGTCGTGGTGGTTGAGAAGGAGGTGGCAAGTGCTGATAAATAGCGTGTTGCTCAGCCTCAACCAATTGTTGCCGTTAGCCATTTTGTACGTGCTGCTGTACGTGTTGAGCGGTCAGCAAGGTGCTTTGTGGCGTCAGGTCGCAATGATAATGTTGGCGCTTTTCGGTACCTTGGTGTACGTCGCAATGGCGCCCTGGTTCAGCGAAGCATTTGACTACACCGGGCTGGAACTCAGCCAGATCCTGGTCGCGCTGGGAGTGTATCTGAGCGCCCTGTACGCCGCGGTACGCGGATTCTCCCTACTTCGGATTGGCCTGACCCTGCTGTTTGCGACCCTGTTGTATTTAAGTCACTACCTTACCTTTCTGGCCGGGTTCTGGTCGAGCGCCGACTCGCCGTCAGCCCTGATGGTGGGCACCCTGCTCGGTTTCGGCATTTGCCTGAGTTTCAGCGTATTGCTGTATTTTTCGCTGAACTGGTTGGCTGACAGTTTCGGTCCGCGTCCGCTCTATCTGTTGTTTGCCCTGCACGTCAGCGCCAAGCTGGTGATGGCGCTAGATACCGCCGGCGGGATGGACCTGGTCGCCGCCCAGCCTGCATTGTTTGATTTAAGACCCTGGCTTTCGGAGACGTCCGAGCTGGGACGTATTCTCACCGCCTTGGTGGGATTTGAGGCGACGCCCAGTGCCTTGGGGCTCGGGTTGTATGTCGCCGGCGCACTCGTCGTGCTTTATTTTTCCAGGAAAAACCTGGCAGTAAAAAACAGGGAGCAATTATCATGAAAAGCCTGTTGTCACTCAGCTTGCTCTTGCTGGCAACCGGGTTTACGCTACCGGCCGAGGCGGACGGTATCGTGGTTGACAAGGTGTATCACCCCTACGTGTTGTCGAACGAACGTAAGGCGGAATGGCGCCTGATATCGCACCAAAGGGAAGAGAAAAATATTCTTGCCCAACGGGTCGGTTTCGGCGGTGCGGTTGCCGAGAAGTTCGCCATCGAGGCGTTTCTGGTCGGCGAGCGCGATCGTGACGACCAGTTCGGGTTGCAATCCTACGAAATCGAAGCGCGCTGGCAACTGGTTGAACAGGGGCGCTATTGGGGGGATTGGGGACTGATCATGGAAATAGAAAAGGAGCACCAGGTCGATAATTACGAGGTCAATACCGGATTGGTTTTTGAAAAAGAGTTCGGCCGCACCAGCTTAACCATGAACCTGTTCACCATCTACGAATGGGGCCAGACGGTGGCCAACGAATGGGAAACCGAATTTCGCGCCCAATATCGCTATCGTATGCGCTCGCAGTTCCAGCCTTCAATTGAACTTTACGCCGGTGAGGAATTTCTCGGCATCGGCCCGGGTTTTATCGGTCTGCACCGCTTCAAGGGACAGAAGCAGCTGAAATGGGAAGCGGGCTTTATCACCGAAATTGCCCATGCGCAAAAGGACCACAGTTTCCGCATGGCGCTGGAATATGAGTTTTAAGGCGCCCTGCCAGCCATCGGTTAAAAGCAAAGCCCTGTCACAACAGGGCTTTTAGCTGTTGGCTGGTATATCTCGACAGCGAGCTGGGGGTCGGGGCTAAGCTGACGCTTAGTTTCGACCGCAGCGTTGCGGTTTTCGCTGAGGCAGAGGCTTTTGCAGACGAAACCCGGTTCGGTCTCAACCTGAGCTGGTATTACGGCCTTTGATACCGCAAGGACTGACGGGGTCCGTCGTTTAGGCCCCCCAACCATACGCGCAGCTATGCACCCCGAGGTGAACC
>JBNKEN010000349.1:0-4589 GCA_050288805.1 Pseudoalteromonas sp. | reverse complement strand
CCGCCCCCCGTTGATCGATTATCAACGCGCTTTCGCGCATAAAATCCGGCAGGCCTTCCAGCTCTTCTGAGAGCTGCTCGGCGCTCCGGATCAGCAATACCTCGTCTTGCGCCAGCAGTAATATCGGGTAGTTGGTCATTCTTTGTTCTACATCAAGGTGCATGGTTGTGACCTGATTATACTGCGATGTTAATGTCCATGCGAAGGATTGCCATATGTACAGCTCCAGCCGCCACCTGACCGTTAAGCAAGTCACCTCTGCGGTGATCCATACCTGCAGCCCGGAAAACAGTTTGATCGACGCCGTGGCGCTGATGCGCAAGCACAAGGTCAGCGCGATATTTGTGCGGGACGGGGATGAGATCTGCGGCGTCTGGACCGAATCCGACAGCGTGCGGCTGGATTTCAGCGACGATCAGTTTCGCACCCTGCGTATCGCCGATGTGATGAATTCGCCGGTGCGCAGCATTGCCGATCACAAGCTGCTGAGTGAGGCAGCGGTGGCCTTTCACAACTATGGTCTGCGTCACTTGCTGGTAACCGACGAGCGCGGCGAGGCCTACGGGGTGCTCAGTATTTCCGACGTGGTACGCAATCAGGGGGTGGATCAGTACCTGCACTTACGTCCCGTCGACAAGCATTATGATGCCGAGGTGCCCGTCATCGACGGCCGCGAAAACATGGCCAAGGTGGCTGAGTTGATGCGCCATCATCCCACCCGGGCGGTGCTGGTTTATGACGAACGCGAAGCCATGTACGGCATACTGACCCAGCGGGATATCCTGGATATGCTGCTGAGCGCCGAACCGGCGCGGGAGTGCTGGCATTATGCCAGTCGGCCGCTGTTGCAGGTGACGGAAAAAACCAGCCTGCTGCATGCATACCGCCTGATGAGCGAGCAAAAGGTGCGTCATCTGGTGGTCACCGATGACGCCCGCGAAACTATCCTGGGGGTGTTGGGACTCAAACATGTGATCGCGGAAGTGGAAAGCGCCTATGTCAGCGAGCTGGAGAAGGTGCTCAAGCAGCGTGACAACGCGCTCAGAACCTCGCAGCGCAACCTCTACCTGGCCAACAAGATCATCGATGCCTCCCTCGACGGCGTGATGATCACCGACAGCCAGGGATTGATACTGCAGGTGAACCCGGCCTTCACCCGGCTCACCGGCTATGACGCTGCGGAAGTGATCGGCCAGACGCCGAACCTGCTCAGCTCCGGCCTGCACGGCGCAGAGTTTTATCAGGGCATGTGGAAAAACCTGAGACACAACGGGGTTTGGCAGGGCGAGATCTGCAATCGGCGCAAGTCGGGCGAGATCTATGTGGAATGGCTGACCATCATGGAGATCAGGGAAAACGACGGCGAAGAACTGGTCTATGCGGCGATTTTCAGCGACATCACCGAGCGCAAGAATGCGGAAAAGAAAATAGCCCGGCTTGCTTATTTCGACGAGCTGACCGAGCTGCCGAACCGCCGACTGTTCCGCGACCGCCTCGCCATGGCCCTGGCAACCGCACACCGCGACGCTCATAAGCTGGCGGTGATGTTTATCGATCTCGATCACTTCAAGGAAGTGAACGACACCCTCGGCCACAGCGCCGGTGATCTGCTGCTTAAGCAGGTGGCGGAACGACTGAAGTGCTGCCTGCCGGAGGGAGACACCCTGGCGCGCCTCGGCGGCGACGAGTTTACCCTGCTGCTGACCGATGCCAGCTGCGTTGAAGGGGTAATTGACATGGCCAACCAAATCCTGCGGCAATTGAGCCGGCCCTTTATTATCAACGGGCACGAGGTCAGCGTTACCGCCTCCATCGGCGGGGCCCTCTATCCCGACGACGGGCTCGACAGCGAGGCGCTGCTCAAGCATGCGGATGTCGCCATGTATCGCTCAAAAGAACTGGGGCGTAATTCGTTTCAGCTGTTTAAGGCGGCGATGAATGCCCGCTCCCTGGAGCGCTTTACCATGAGCAGTCGTTTCAAGCAGGCGCTGGAGCAGGACGAGTTTGAGCTTTATTACCAGCCCATTTACTGTGTGCAGAGCGGCGATGTGGTGGCGCTTGAAGCCTTGTTACGCTGGCACGACCCCCAGCTCGGAATGATCTCTCCCGCCCAGTTTATTCCGCTTGCCGAAGAACTGGGGATGATCCTCAAGCTTGACGAGTGGGTGATAGGGCGTGCGTGCAGCCAGATAGCCCAGTGGCGTGCCGAGGGGGTCGAGGTGCACCGGATGGCGGTGAATATTTCTGCCCATCACTTTACCCACGGTTCCCTGGTGGACACCATCGCCGGCAGCTTGGCCCGGCACCAGTTGGCCGGCAATGCCCTGGAAATCGAGATCACCGAGAGCAGTTTTATTTCTTCCCTGAACGATGCGAGAAACATACTCAATGCGCTGAAAAAGTTGGGAGTCAGCATCGCGTTGGATGATTTTGGCACCGGCTATTCGGCACTCAGTTACCTCACCAAGCTGCCGATCGACAGCCTCAAAATCGATGCCAGCTTTATCGCCAAGGTGCCCGACGAATACGGCAACAGCGAAATCGTACGGGCGATTATCGCATTGGCGAAAAGCTTAAATCTTAAGGTGATTGCCGAAGGGGTGGAAAAACGCCAGCAGCATGATTACCTGATGCAGCAGGGCTGCCATTACGTGCAGGGGTTTTTACATTGTAAACCCGTCAACGGCACGCAATGGCTGGAAACCAATCGCCCGGCTCAGGCAGTTCACCACTCGGCGCTGACCTCGTAGGCGGTAAATTTACGCAGGTTGATGACGCCGCTGTCGAAGATCAGGTACTGCCCCTTGATGCCTTCAAGCACGCCGGACACCACGGGATCCTTGTCGAAATTGAACGAAGCGATCTTTTTCGGGTAGTGTTCCACCGGGTAAAGCAGGTTGACCACCTCTTCGTCCAAGGTTTCGATGGCGGTGGCGCCGAACAGTTCCGCCAGTTCATCCAGCTTGCCGCGAATTTGCGGGATCAGTTCGCTTGCCGCCTGTTTCAGGTCGAGACTTTCGCTCTCGCCCTTGAGCATATTGCGCCAGTTGGTTTTGTCGGCGATAAACTCGGCAAGCGCCACTTCCACCAGGCCCGACTGCAATCGGGTTTGCACCCGAAAAATCGGCAAGGCCTGGGTTGCGCCCTGATCTATCCAGCGAGTCGGGATCTGGGTATGGCGGGTGATCCCCACCTTGAGTCCCGAGGTGTTGGCGAGGTAAACATAATGCGGGATCATGCAGTGGCTTTCGCCCCACTCGGGTTCACGGCAGGTGCCCTCAGCGTAATGGCAGGTTTCGGGTTTCATGATGCACATGTCACAGCTGGCGAGCTTGCGCATGCAGACGAAACAATGCCCCTGCGAGTAGCTTTTTTTGGTCTTTTTGCCGCAATTGATGCAAAAGATATTGCCGCTGAAGGTCAGCGTCAGCCGTTTGCCGATCAATTCGTTGAGGGGCTGAAGCTGTTCGCCCAGCACCAACTGGTACTGAACGGGAGTATCCAGGCCGTTTCCGGCGCTTGCCTTGAGTTTTCTGAGAGTGCCTTGCATGGTGTCCTTAAAGCGGTCGACGGTCAAAACGGCTATGGTAGCAAAGTCTGGCTGCGGGCTCTAGCCGACGCGATGACGGGGAGGTTGAGCCAGCCAGTCGAGATACTCATTAAACGGCATGGGTTTGGCAAACAGATAACCCTGTCCCTTGTCGGCGCCGTATTCCCGTAGCAGCCGCACCGATTCTTCATCTTCAACCCCCTCGGCCGTTACCGTCATGCCCAGGTTATGGGCCATTTCTATGGTGGTCTGGACTATGGTTCTGTGCTGCTGTGAGCCGGCCAGCTGCCTGATAAAGCACTTGTCTATCTTGATCTCCGAAAACGCGTAGTCGAGCAGGTAGCTGAGGGACGAATAGCCGGTGCCGTAATCGTCCAGTACGACGCTGCTGCCGTGCTGTTTCAATAGCTGGATCAGGGCTTGAAAGGCATCGGGATTGTCGACAAGAGCCGATTCGGTAAGCTCGAATTTTAACAACCCGGGCGGCAGTCGGTAATTGGTCAGGCGTTCCAGAATTTCGTCGATAAACGACTTGTTGCTGATATCCCGGGCGCTGAGATTGACCGAGACCGGCAGGGCTTGACCTCGGGCACAAAGCAGCTCCAGATCCCGACAGGCCTGTTCGAGTACCCAGAGACTGAGACGATTGATAAGGCCGACCCGTTCCGCCAGGCGAATAATGTCTTCGATGCCGGGCCCCTGAACCGTCAGCTCGGGCCAGCGCAGCAAGACTTCGCTGCCCACCAGTTCGCGGCTGTCGAGATCGATTTGCGGCTGGTGATAGAGTGCCAGGGTATTTTGCTCAATGGCGTGCTGTAGCCGGGCTGCCAGCGCCAGATCCTGGGTTGCCGAGGCCGGCAGCTGGTGCTCGAATACCAGCGGGTGGCGGTTTTGCCGGGCGAAACTGAGCAGCTCGCTGGCTCTTTCCAGTAGTATCTCGCTCTGGTTGTCGAACAGGGCGCCCTTCACCACCACAATGCGATAACTCAAGCTCAGATCCAGCCCGTCCAAGCGATAAGCATCCGGCATGCTGCCGAGC
>JBNKEN010000348.1:0-9925 GCA_050288805.1 Pseudoalteromonas sp. | reverse complement strand
CAGACAATTAAGCGGCGGGAACGAGCCCGTATCCTGGAAATTAAAGTGGGATTACGAGCTCTTCAAATGGCGAAGAGGTGCAAACGGCTAAAAAGGGATACCTCTGGAAATGCGTCGAACAACGGCTGGATTTGTCCTTATGCGCCCCGTTCACGCCTTTGCTGGTTAGGGAGCAGTACCTCGATGATTTCACGGGCCGGTATGGTGTAGCGAACGCCGTCAAACATCACGGAGGTATGTTCCTCGATGGACGTGATCCCGGTCAGGGTCCAACCTTCGCCACGTTCAGGGCAGTAAACAGTGGTGGTCGGCGGGACGACCTTAAATTCATCGCTCATATCATTTTTTCCTCCGTGGTTTGCGGTATATAGTAAGGGATCCCCGGAACAGGTTAAAGTGAAAAAGTCGATGTCGGAACGTCTGCACAAGGTGACGTACGCAACCAAGCGATTGCATCTTGCACCCATTACCCATAAAGATGGGGCAGAGCTGACAAACCTGCTCAACCAGCCTTTGGTACGCAAATATAACGATTACGGGCCGTCGCTGTCTTGCGATGAAGTGCGTGCGTTTATTCAGGGCGATATCGTGCGCGCATACAGCGGAGGCGGAATGCGCTGGACATTACGGCTGCTTGAAAAGCATATTTTGGTCGGCAGTATAGGTGTGTATGACGTTTGTGAAAAAAACCTCAGTGCCCGCATCGGATTTGAGCTGGATACCGCATATCACGGCTTGGGCATGATGTCAGAAGCGCTTGATGCTGTAATGGCGGAACTGATACCGGGCGTATTCGGTAAACGCATCTCACGCCTTGTGGCCCTTGTTGACCCTCGCAACGAGGCGTCGCTCAGGCTGCTTTTTCGTAAAGGTTTTACTGAAACCGCCTGCGCGGAAGAACAAGGCAAGGCATCGAACAGATGTCTTGAATACGTATTCAATTCATAAACAGTTGTCTTGGTGTTTTGCCCGCTGTTACTTTTTTGTAACCGTTTTTTTACCACCGAGGTGTGTATGGGCAGAATACTGGCCATCACTGTTCTTATCATAACCGGGTATTGCCAGGCCGAAACCGCAAAGCTACAAAGCTACTCCGGTGATACGTCTTTGCCCCATAAGCTGCTGCTTGCCGCGCTGAAAGAGGCAGGCATTGAATACAGCCACCCCTACGAGAGCGACAAAGATATTTCCAATGCCCGGATCCTCAACGACGTTAAAACCGGTGCCCTCGATGTAATGTGGAGCATGACCTCCAATGAGCTGGAAACAGAATACCGCGCCGTTTATATTCCCTTATTCAAGGGGCTGCTCGGGATGCGCCTGGCGCTGGTCAAGGCACAAAACCGCGAGTTGTTCCGTGAGGTAAAAAACCTCCAGGACCTTGCCCGCTTTACGGCCGGTCAGGGTAAGACCTGGCCCGACACTAAAATTCTCGAAGCCAACGGCCTTCCCGTAGTTAAAACGCTTAAGTACCCGAATCTCTTTTATATGCTTGAAGGTGACCGCTTCGACTATTTTCCCCGCGGCGCCCATGAGCCGTGGGATGAAATAAAGAACCATAGTGAGCTCAACCTGGTCGTAGAACCTTATCTGCTGCTGCGCTACACGGCGCCCTTGTATTTCTTCGTAAGAAAAGACAATAAACCCCTGGCCGACGCATTGACCGTGAGCCTTGAACGCATGGTGGCAGACGGGCGCTTTGATCGTATGTTTATGGCGGACGGTCAGGTGCAGAAGGTGCTGACCAATGCCGCGCTTGAAAAGCGCAGGATCATCGATTTGAACAATCCGGCTCTAAGCTCGGCAACCCCCCTCGACAATCCGTCGCTGTGGTTCGACCCATTGAGGTAAATTATGAAAACAATCAATATCAAGGTGCTGAGTGCGTTGGCCGCAAGCCTGGTGGTTATCTTTCTGATCGTCAGCATCACCAATTATCAGCTGCTTAGCGGTAGCGAAAGAACACAATGGCAGGGCGAAACCGCGTCGCTTGAAAACCAGCTGGCGGTTATCTTAAACGAGCCGGTATTTTCCTATGACAAACCGCTTATTGAACAAATCATCAAGGCGATGATCGGAAACAGTAATATCGCCGGGGTTGAGGTTTATGATCACAGGGACAAGTTGCTGGCGAAGGCGGGGATGCCGTCGGAATTCAATGAAATCATCAAGCTGCGCTACGGTGAACAGGAAATAGGCCGGTTTAACGTGCATTTCAGCCAACAGGCGATGGACGCCAGGGTCAGTAAGGCGCTGGGCAACACCTTGGTGTCTTTACTGATCTGTTTTGGCTTATTGGCGGGGGTGGTGATTTTTATCATACGACGGCTGGTTGTCGGGCCTATTTGTGAGGTGAGTACCTTGCTTGACGACGTTGTCGCAGGCGGTGGCGATTTGACCAAGCGGATCGAATACCGCGCCAGCGACGAAATCGGCCACCTGGTAAACGGGTTTAACGGGTTTATCAGCGAAGTACAAAATATCATTCGCGGCATGGGCCAGGCAACCCATGAACTGGATGCGATCAGCGACACCGTGCGTACCGCAAGTGAGGGATCAAAACTGGAAGCGGAGCAGGAGTACGTTTTAACCGGTGAGGCGACGGATTCGTTGCGCCAGCTTACGGACGCGACCCGCGACATTGCAAAAAGCGCGGCGACGACCGCCGAACAAACATCCGGTGTACAGCGTTTATGCGCCGATGGCGAGAAAGCCATGACGCAAAACAGCGATCTCATCGCCAGGCTCTCCGAGGAGCTGAAAGAAACCAGCCAGGTTGCGCAGACACTGAACGCGAGTTCGGCGCAGATCAGCGGCGTACTCGACGTTATCAAGAATATCGCGGAGCAAACCAACTTGCTGGCGCTCAACGCGGCCATCGAAGCCGCGCGGGCCGGGGATTCGGGCAGGGGGTTTGCCGTGGTTGCCGATGAGGTGCGTGCACTTGCCCGCAAAACGCATGATTCGACGTCGGAAATCGAGCATATTATCGAGAATCTCCAGAGCCTGAGCTTAAAAACGGTGGATGCAACCGCCCATTGCGAAGCCTTCAGCAAGGATGTCAGTGATTCGAATACACAAACCGGCGAGGTGTTCAGCCGTATTGCCCGCGACGTCGAGCAGATCAGCCTGATGAACGAGCAGATAGCAACGACCTCGGAGGAGCAAACCAGCGTTACCCAATCGGTGTTCGATACCATGGAAAAAATAAATGCAGGCGCCGAACGCCTTGCCAGTGAAGCCAATCACCTTGAGCA
The DNA here is from genome assembly GCA_050288805.1 of Pseudoalteromonas sp. Lineage (GTDB taxonomy): Bacteria > Pseudomonadota > Gammaproteobacteria > Enterobacterales > Alteromonadaceae > Pseudoalteromonas. Next base: position 6,668 of record JBNKEN010000348.1, on the reverse strand, counting down.
GACGATAGGACAGCTGAGCGACCTGGAGCAGGGGCTGGTGATGCGCTTGAAACAGTTTAAATATTAACGCTAAATCAGCGCGAGCTTGTTACTGAGCTCGCGCACCAATTCGCGGGCTTGTACTTTGTCATCGTTTAGCCCGTGTATCAGCGTCATCACATAAACGTCGAACAGGGTATCGACGCGCAGCGGATCATAGTCCGGCACGGCGACGCAAAGTCTGTCCTTAAAATCTTTTTTATGGGCGCTAAACGCGGCTGATTGCCACAGCCATTCACGCCATAAAAGGCGACTCAATTCTCTCTCTTGCAGAAAAAAATCGTACAGATGCATGGCGTAGTGGCGCAGCTTAAGCTTGGGAGCATCGTATTCGTCGGACGCGCCAGCGCGCGCCAGGGCGTCTTCAATGTCGGGCATCATGCCGTGATAGAGCAGCTCGAATTTGCTGGGGAAGTGGCTGAACACGCTACCGACGGCGACCTCGGCGAGTATTGCAATTTGCCGCGTGGTGGTTTGTTCATAACCCTGCCTACGAAATAATTCCCGTGCGGCGTTAAGAATACGTTCCCGGGTTTGCTGGCGCCTGGACATGAATATGCCTGATAAAGATTAATAATGTTGTCAATTTAGCACAGCCAATGAGCGAAGAAAACTCAATTTGAGCGCGCTCATTATTTTATTTGAGCGCGCTCAATTAGTATCTTTGTTTGAATATATTTAACAAAAACAGGTGGTTGGTCCATATTTTTAAGGTCGAGTTTTTATCCCAGCTTACGCAGGAACGCAAGCGTGAATTGAGTGCGCGGGTTTTTGCCGTAGCGACAGGCGGGCAGTAAAAGTGTTTTATCGCGGCCCGGAACAACGGGCGCCGTGGTAAATAGTCGTCAGTTAGATTAAAATGCCGCAAATCTTTTATTCAGCACGCAGCCGGCTCGGCTCGCATACTCCCTGGGAGGGGAACACTATCTTAAGTACAGCCAATATCACCATGCAGTTTGGTGCCAAACCCCTGTTCGAAAACATCTCCGTTAAATTTGGCGACGGTAACCGTTATGGCCTTATCGGCGCCAACGGCTGCGGTAAATCAACCTTTATGAAGATCCTGAGCGGTGAGCTTGAGCCAAGCGCAGGCAATGTTAGCTACGACCCGAACGAGCGTGTTGCTAAACTGAACCAGGACCAGTTTGCCTACGAAGAATTCACCGTGATCGATACCGTGATCATGGGTCACAAAGACTTGTGGAAGGTTAAACAGGAACGTGATCGCATCTATGCGTTGCCGGAAATGAGTGAAGAGGACGGCATGCGTGTTGCCGACCTTGAAACCGAATTCGCGGAAATGGACGGCTACAGTGCCGAGGCCAAGGCCGGTGAATTGCTGCTGGGTGTTGGTATTCCGACCGAGCAACACTACGGCCTGATGGCCGAGGTGGCACCGGGTTGGAAGCTGCGGGTTCTGCTTGCGCAGGTGTTGTTTGCCGAACCGGATATCATGCTGCTCGACGAACCGACCAACAACCTGGATATCTACACCATCAAGTGGCTGGAAGACGTACTCAACCAGCGCGACTGCACCATGATCATCATTTCTCACGACCGTCACTTCCTGAATGCGGTATGTACCCACATGGCCGATATCGATTACGGTGAGTTGCGTCTTTACCCGGGCAACTATGACGAATATATGCTCGCTGCGACGCAGGCTCGCGAACGTCTGTTGGCGGATAACGCCAAGAAGAAAGCCCAGATCTCCGAGCTGCAACAGTTTGTCGCCCGTTTCTCCGCCAATGCTTCTAAGGCCAAGCAGGCAACATCGCGCGCCAAGCAAATCGACAAGATTCAGCTTGCAGAAGTGAAAGCCTCATCGCGACAGAACCCCTTTATCCGTTTTGAACAATCCAAGCAGTTGTTCCGTAATGCGTTGGAGATTCATGGGCTTGCCCAGGGCTACGACAACATGCTGTTCGACGGTTTCGATGCCCTGGTTGAGGTAGGGGAAAAAATAGCCATCATAGGTGAAAACGGTGCGGGTAAGTCTACGCTGCTGCATACCTTGGCCGGTCGTCTGGCGCCTAAAGGCGGTGAATTCAAATGGTCTGAAAACGCCAACCTCGGTTATTACGCGCAGGATCACGCCGATGAGTTTGCCAAAGACATGAATCTGTTCCAATGGATGGAGCAATGGCAGCAGCAAGGCGACGACGAGCAGGTGGTGCGTGGTTTCCTCGGCCGTATGCTGTTTTCGCAAAACGATATCAATAAATCCGTTAAGGTGATCTCCGGTGGTGAGCAGGGTCGTATGCTGTTCGGTAAACTGATGATGCATAAGCCGAACATCCTGTTAATGGACGAACCGACCAACCACATGGACATGGAATCGATTGAATCCTTGAACATGGCCCTTGAGGAATACGAAGGCACGCTGTTCTTCGTGTCTCACGACCGTCAGTTTGTTACGTCACTGGCCACTCGGATCTGGGAAATAAAAGACGGTAAGATCATCGACTTTAAGGGAACCTACGACGAGTATCTGGCAACGCAGGACAAATAAAACCCGATTGCCGAGAGAAACATCTTTAAGCCATGCTTTTTGCATGGCTTTTTTGTATAATGCGCGGCAAATTCGCCAACCCCTTGGCAACAGAATCAAGTATCGTTTTAAGATTGAGGAGTTTTTATGACCGTTGGTATCATTATGGGGTCTAAATCAGACTGGCCCACCATGCAGCATGCTGCCGAGATGCTCGACCGTTTCGGTATCGAATATGAAACAAAAGTAGTTTCTGCCCACCGTACTCCTCATCTTTTGGCCGATTATGCCAGCACCGCCGCCGAGCGTGGTATCAAGGTGATCATCGCCGGCGCCGGTGGTGCGGCTCACCTGCCGGGCATGGCCGCGGCGTTTACCTCATTGCCGGTTCTCGGCGTGCCGGTAAAATCAAAAACGCTGAACGGCGTTGATTCTTTGCTGTCTATTTGCCAGATGCCGAAGGGCGTTGCCGTGGGTACCTTGGCCATCGGTGATGCCGGTGCGGCCAATGCCGGGCTGCTTGCGGCACAGATCCTGGGCTGCCAGCAACCGGACCTGTTTGCCAAGGTCGAAGCGTTCCGCAAGGAGCAGACCGAGGCCGTTCTCGCTAATCCTGATCCGGCCGAATAATATGTGGGTGCTCGTTTTAGGGGCCGGTCAACTGGCTCGTATGATGGCGCTGGCAGGCGCCCCGTTGGATCTCAATGTAAAGGCCTATGATGTAAACACCAAGCGCGTTGTGCACCCGCTGACGAACGAGGTGTATGCGGATTCGTTGGAGCAGGCCATTGCCGAGGCCGATGCCATTACCGCCGAATTCGAACACATTCCCGATGACGTATTGGCGCAGTGCGATGCAAGCGGTAAATTTTACCCCGGCAAGGCGGCCATCAAGGCCGGCGGCGACCGTGCTATTGAAAAGCAATTGCTGGACAAAACCTGGGTTGCCAGTGCGCCGTATCGTTTGATCACAGAAAAGCAGCACCTCGTTGATGCCGCCGATGCTCTGGGTATGCCGTTGGTGATCAAAACCTGCCAGGCCGGATATGACGGTAAGGGACAGTGGCGTCTGAAGCACGCCGACGAGTTGGATGCGATTTGGGCTGAAATGGCCGCGTTTATCGCCTCCGGCACCGAGGCGCATCCCCATACCATTATTGCCGAGCAAATGATCCCGTTTGATCGTGAAGTGTCGGTAATCGGCGCGCGCGACAAACAGGGCAATACGGTCATCTACCCGCTGACCGAGAACCAACATACCAATGGGGTACTCACGCTTTCCGTTGCGCTCAGCGACGAACCTGCGCTGCAGCAGCAGGCCGAAGCAGCGTTTAATAAGCTTGCCAAGGAGCTCGACTACGTGGGTGTGCTGGCCATCGAATTCTTTGATGTGAAAGGCACCTTGCTGGTCAATGAAATTGCCCCTCGGGTTCATAACTCCGGGCATTGGACGCAGCAGGGTACGCACAGCAGCCAGTTTGAGAACCATATGCGAGCGGTTACCGGGTTACCGCTCGGCAACACGGCTCTGTTGCGCCCGAGCGCAATGATCAACGTGCTAGGCCAGCCGGCGATCCCAAGCGAGGTATTGGCGGTGAAGGACGTTACCAGTCACTGGTACGGTAAGTCACATAAGCCGGGGCGCAAGATGGGCCATATCAACGTCTCCGGAGCGAGCCTTAAGGAACTTGGTGAAAGGCTTGCGCAATTGGCTCAAATACTGCCTGAAGCCGATTACCCCGGCGTTGCCGACACAGCCGATAAACTTAAATCAAACTAACAGAGACCGGGCTTGCCCGGTCTTTTTTTGCGAGGTTATTCATGATCAACGACCGTTTCAGGCCCTATGTTTTCGCATTTTTTATGGCGCTGTTTATGTCGGGCTTTATGTCCCTGGTTATAACCCTGTTTAATTTGGGCCTTATCGCCAATCTGTTGCTGATCTGGCTAAAGGCCTGGGTTTTCGCCTTCAGCGTGGCGTTTCCTACCGTGGTAATGGTGGCACCGCTTGTGCACAGGATCACCGACCGGGTCATCACCCATGAGTCGAGATAACCTTCTATTACCCATCCCGCTCAAGATTCAACGGGCGCTGTTTTGCTGCTTGCTGCTGGTTTGCATGACTCCGTGGGTCGGCGCCGGTGCTGCGCTTTTGTTCGGCGCTGTGTTTGCTATCGTTTTCGGTAACCCGTTTGCAGCCCTCAGTAATCGCAGCAGTAAATGGCTGCTCAAGATTGCCGTAGTGGGGCTTGGCTTTTCCGTCAGCATCGATCAGGTGGTCGCGGTCGGAAAGGCTTCGTTCTGGCTCACCCTGGTGAGCATCACGGCGGTGCTCGGATTGGGCGAGCTGCTGAGACAAAGTTTTAAGGTCGAGCGTAATACCGGGCTGTTGATTTCATTCGGCACCGCTATCTGCGGCGGCAGTGCGATTGCCGCGATGGCGCCCGTGATCAAAGCCAAGGATCATGAAATAGCCTTATCGCTTGCCGTGGTGTTCTTTTTAAATGCGCTCGGGCTTTGGCTGTTTCCCCTGATCGGTCATGCGTTAGGGTTGACGGAGCAGCAATTCGGCCTCTGGGCGGCACTCGGCATTCACGACACCAGCAGTGTGGTCGGGGCGGGCGCTGCGTACGGTACAGCGGCACTTGCCATCGCGACGACGGTCAAGTTGACCCGCGCCATGTGGATCATTCCCTATACCTTAGCGGCCGGTGCATTTTTTCGTACCGAAGAAAAAATCAGCATACCGCTTTTTATTGTGGGTTTTGTATTGGCTGCGTGCATCAATACCTGGTTGCCGGAATACCAGGTTCTTTGGCACGGCTTGCACGAACTGGCAAAACGCCTTTTGGTCGTGTGCCTGTTTTTGATCGGTACCGGCATGAGCATATCGGTGTTGAAAAAAATGGGTGTCAAGCCCCTGATCATGGCCGTTTCGCTTTGGTTTGTCGTAAGCGGTGTGTTGCTGGTGATGATCCTCGACGGCTATATTCACGCTGATTTTTAGCCTTTTTTACAATTGCGGAACTTTTGTACTTTGTTCAGGTCTCATTAATTGAAAGCATATGGAACTGGTGTTTCATATTCATGCTAGCGCAGAGTTTAGGTCAGCACCCCAGCTGACCTTTTTTTTGGGGGGTCAGAGGTAAGCAGCGTACTTATCTAATTTTATTGCTATTTGGCGCCACCTTTTGTTTAAATCACTCCACCACAACAAGCAGAAAATAAATCCTATGATAAATAAAACAATGATAGCGTTGGCCGTGGCGTCCGGGTTTGCCCTGACCGGCTGCCAGACGGTTTCTTCAACGACGCCTTCCGAACAACAAGTTAATCAAAGCGCGCCGCTTGTGGCGCAGACGCTGCCGACCAATATGGGCGGTGAAACACTGACATTGGAACAGGCGATGGCACACCCGGACTGGCTAGGTCGCCAGCCTGAAAGAGCCTATTGGGCCGCGGATTCCAAGGCGGTTTATTACAATCGCAAGCAGGCCGGCAACGAGCTGCGCGATACCTTTGTTCGCGCGCTTGACGGCGAGGGAAACGGCGTTCAGGTCAGCCTTAACGCGATGCACCTGACTGGTGCAGACGATGCCGTCTATTCAAAGGACGGCAAGTTGCAGGCGTATGCATTTAACGGGGATGTTTTTATTAAGCGCATTGCCGACGGTGCTGTCACGCAGGTGACGCGTTCCTCGGCAAGCGAGTCTGCGCCGCAGTTTTTGAATGACGGTTCTCTTGTGTATCGCGAGGGCAGCGTGTTTTTCCGTTATCAGCCGGAAACCGGGCTGAGTTATGAGCTGGCTAATCTCAAGATGCAGAACCGCCCGGAGGGTGTTGCAGAGCCTGAAAGCTATATCGCCAAGGAGCAACACAAGCTTATTCAGTTCGTTGCCCTGACGCACAAAAATAAAAAGGACAAAGAGGCCCGTCGTGAGGCCCTGAAGACCGAAAACTCCGCCGTCAGCAACGCGACATACTATCTTGGCAAAGGCAAGGAACTGGTCGATGCGCAGTTGTCGCCGGACGGCACTAAGCTGATAGCCGTTATCACCGAAGACAGGCCATGGCGCGACGAAGGCGACATCATGCCTAACTACGTTGCCGATGATGCGCGAATTCATGCGGTACCGGC